>NZ_JBSGIV010000058.1:0-44779 GCF_053605225.1 Micromonospora sp. NPDC003944 | reverse complement strand
CGGCACGGGAGAACCCCTCCCGTGCCGGGCGGCGCCTGCCGGACGGGCCCCGACCCTCCCTTAAGAAGGAGACCCCCGTGTCCGCGACCCCCCTGCTGGAACTCCGCGGGATCGACAAGAGCTTCGGTCCCGTCCAGGTGCTCCGCGACGTCGCCCTGACCGTCCACCCAGGCGAAGTGACCGCCCTGGTCGGCGACAACGGCGCCGGCAAGTCGACCCTGGTGAAGTGCATCAGCGGCATCCACCCCACCGACGCCGGAGAGTTCCTGTTCAACGGTGAACCGGTCCACATCGGCAGCCCCCGCGACGCCGCCGGGCTCGGCATCGAGGTCGTCTACCAGGATCTCGCGCTCTGCGACAATCTGGACATCGTGCAGAACATGTTCCTCGGCCGGGAGAAGCGCAGCGGCATCGTCCTGGACGAACCCACCATGGAGCAGCTCGCCGCCGAGACCCTGGCGGGGCTCTCCATCCGCACCGTCACCTCGCTACGCCAGCACGTCTCGAGCCTCTCCGGCGGTCAGCGCCAGA
This sequence comes from Micromonospora sp. NPDC003944, assembly GCF_053605225.1. Taxonomy (NCBI): domain Bacteria; kingdom Bacillati; phylum Actinomycetota; class Actinomycetes; order Micromonosporales; family Micromonosporaceae; genus Micromonospora; species Micromonospora sp. NPDC003944. The sequence continues at coordinate 44,248 of NZ_JBSGIV010000058.1, read as the reverse complement.
CCGTGGCCATCGCCAAGGCGGTGCTCTGGAACAGCAAGCTCGTCATCCTGGACGAGCCGACCGCGGCGCTGGGCGTGGCACAGACCGCCCAGGTGCTCGAACTGGTCCGCCGCCTCGCCGACAACGGCCTCGCCGTGGTGCTCATCTCGCACAACATGAACGACGTCTTCGCCGTCTCCGACCGGATCGCCGCGCTGTACCTCGGCCAGATGGTCGCCCAGGTGAAGACCACCGACATCACCCACGCCCAGGTGGTCGAGCTGATCACCGCCGGGCGCTCGGGCGGGCTCGGCCTCGCCACCGACCCGGGCAGCAACGGCGACGGCCCGCAGCCGGCCGACTCGATCTCAGGAGGCGCCCGATGACCACCACCGCCGTACGGAAGGACGGCCCCGCGGCCGTCACACCGGCGCCGACCGTCGGGAGCCACGCCCGCAACTACTGGAGTCGGGTACGCGGCGGCGACGTCGGCGCGCTACCGGCGGTGCTCGGCCTCATCGTGCTCTGCACCGTCTTCGCGATCATGCAGCCGTCGTCGTTCCTGTCGGCCGGCAACTTCGCCAACCTCTTCACCCAGGGCGCGGCGGTCACGTTGATCGCGATGGGCCTGGTCTTCGTGCTGCTGCTCGGCGAGATCGACCTCTCCGCCGGCTTCGCCAGCGGTGTCTGCGCCGCCGTGCTCGCCAATGTGGTCACCGTGCTCGGCTTCCCCTGGTGGGTCGCCGTGCTCGCCGCGGTCGCCACCGGTGTGGTCATCGGCACCACGCTCGGCATGCTCGTCGCGAAGATCGGTATTCCGTCCTTCGTGGTCACCCTCGCCGGGTTCCTCGCCTTCCAGGGCGTCGTGCTGCTGCTCGTCAAAGAGGGCACCAACATCTCCGTCCGCGACGACGTGCTGGTAGCCATCGCCAACCGCAACCTCGCCCCCACGCTGGGCTGGGCGCTGGCCATCCTCGCTGTCGTCGGCTACGCGGCGGTGCAACTGCTGCGCCACCGCAACCGGGTGGCCCGCGGCCTGATCACCGACCCGATCGCGGTGGTGGCGCTGCGGATCGGCGGGCTCGCCGTCATCCTCGGCACCGCGGTGTACGTCCTCAACCTCGAACGCAGCCGCAACGTCCTGATCAGCTCCCTCAAGGGCGTGCCGATCGTGGTGCCGATCATCGCGGTGCTCCTGATCGTGTGGACCTTCGTGCTCCAACGGACCAGCTACGGCCGGCACATCTACGCCGTCGGCGGCAACCGGGAGGCGGCCCGCCGGGCCGGCATCGAGGTCGACCGGATCCGCATCTCGGTCTTCATGATCTGCTCGTCGATGGCCGCCATCGGCGGCATCGTGGCGGCCAGCCGGGCCAACTCGGTCGACCCGAACACCGGGGGCAGTAACGTACTGCTCTACGCGGTCGGCGCAGCGGTGATCGGCGGCACCAGCCTCTTCGGTGGCAAGGGCCGCGTCCTCGACGCCGTGCTCGGCGGCGCGGTGGTCGCGGTCATCGAAAACGGAATGGGCCTGATGGGGTACAGCGCGGGAGTCAAGTACGTGGTCACCGGCGTCGTGCTGCTGCTCGCCGCGAGCGTCGACGCGCTCTCCCGCCGCCGCGCGGCAGCCACCGGCACCCGCTGACCGCGCGGGAGGTAGCACCAGCATGCGCCCAGGACCGAGCCAGGATGACGTCCGACGGCAGAACCTCGGGGCCCTGCTGCGGCACGTGCACGTCCACGGGGCGACCACGCGTGCCGAACTGACCACCACGCTGGGCCTCAACCGCAGCACCATCGGCGCGCTCACCGCCGACCTGTCCGCGGTGGGGCTGGTCAGCGAGGGAGCACCGAAGGAGACTGGCCGGGCCGGACGACCGTCACTCGTCGTCCGGCCCGAGTCGGCCCGGGTCTACGCGTACGCGTACTCGGTGGAGGTGGACCGGCTGCGTGCCGCACGGATCGGGCTTGGCGGCGCGGTCCTGGACCGCCGGGACCTGGACCGGCCGCGCGGCCTGCTGGCGGCGGAGGCCGCGCCGCTGCTGGCCGGCGCGGTCAAGGAGATGCAGCAGGTGGTGCCGGCGGACGCGATCTGCGTCGGTGCCGGCGTCGCGGTCTGCGGCATGGTCCGTCGGGACGACGGCCTGGTCCGGCTCGGTCCCACCACCGGTTGGGTGGACGAGCCGATCGGCGCGGCCCTCGCCGACGAGCTGGGCATCGACGTACCGATCACCGTGGGCAACGTGGCCGACGTCGCCGCGTTCGCCGAGCACGCACGCGGTGTGGCGGCGGGCTGCGACAACGTGCTCTACCTGTACGGCGACGTCGGCGTGGGCGCCGGCATCATCGCCGGTGGGCGTCGGCTGACCGGGCACGGAGGGTACGGCGGCGAGGTCGGCCACATGAAGGTGGTCCGCGACGGCAGGCCCTGTGAGTGCGGCTCCCGGGGCTGTTGGGAGACCGAGATCGGTGAGCACGGCCTCCTGCGCGCTGCCGGACGCTCCGACGCCAGGGGCCGTGACGCGCTGCTCGAGGTCTTCGACGCGGCCGACCGGGGGGATGCCCTGGCCCAGACGGCGGTCCGCCAGGCCGGCGACTGGCTCGGCTTCGGGGTGGCCAACCTCGTGAACGTCTTCAACCCGGAGATGGTCATCTTCGGCGGCACCATGCGCGACCTCTACCTCGCCGCGGCGGCCCAGATCCGCAGCCGGCTCAACTCGAACGCGCTCGGCGCGTGCCTGGAGCACGTGCGGCTGCGCACCCCGAAACTGGGTACGGACGCACCCCTGATCGGTGCCGCCGAGCTGGCCTTCGAACGGCTCCTCGCCGACCCCCTCGACGTGGGCTGACCCGCGTACGCTGTGCGGCGTGGATGTCGAGCTGCGCGCGTCCGACGACGACCGCAACCGGGTGGTCGCCGCGCTGCACCAGCACACCGCGGCCGGCCGACTGACGCTCGACGAGTTCTCCGATCGGGTCGGTGCGGTGTGGACGGCCCGCACCCTCGGTGACCTGGCCGCGCTGACCCGCGACCTACCGGCCCTGCCCGACCCGGTCGTCGACGCCGGCCCGGTGGGGCACGGGCGGCAGGAGTTGCTGATGGTCTTCGCCGCCGCGGCGCTCACCCTGCTGCTGCTCGGCGGCTTGCTCGCCGTCACCCGCTGACTTGGGTCGCCGAGCGATGAACTGATCGCGCGAGCAGTCCGTACCAGTGGGCGGACGGGCAACCGGCACAGGCAACGGATGCCCGGTCCAGACGCGATCCGGTCCGGACCGAGGAGGCACCACAGACATGGCACCGCTCAGATCCGCCCACCGCCGACTGGGCACCCGGACTCAGCGAGCGGCGATGCTGCTCATCGCGATCATCGCGGGGGTCGGTGTCCTACCCGGTGTGGCCGTCGCCGCCCCCGCCGGCGGGCGACAGCTCAACGCCGCCGACATGACACTGCTCAACGGGGTGCGGTTGGCCGGGCTGTGGGAGATGCCGGCCGGCCAGATGGCCGCCGAGAAGGGCCAGTCGGCGAAGGTACGGGAGATCGGCGCCGGCATCGCCGGCGAGCACCAGCGGCTCGACGAACTCGTCGTGGAGGCGGCCAACAAGCTGGGCGCGACCATCCCGAGCGAGCCTACGGCCCAACAGAAGGGCTGGCTGACGGAGATGAAGGACGCCTCCGGCGCCCGCTTCGACCAGATCTTCGTGACCCGCCTCCGGGTCGCTCATGGGAGCATTCTCCCGGTGATCAGCGCAGTACGGGCCAGCACCCGGGACGCCACCGTCCGCAAGCTCTGCGAGGACGCCACCGAGTTCGTCACGCATCACATGCAGATGCTGGAGTCCACCGGACTGGTTCGGTGGCCCGAACTGCCCCCGGCCGCGCTGCCCGCCCCCGGCCAGGACGGGCTGCTGGCCGCCGCCGGGGCGAACGCCGGCCCGCAGCCCGGAGTCAGCAGCACAGTCGTCTGGCTTGTCTTCCTCGCCGCGCTGGGCACCGGCGGAATCGCCACCTTCCGGATGCTGCGCCGCAGCTGACAGGTCGAGGTGGCCTGGTGTTGGTGGCTCGCGTCAGCGGTCGACCTGGGTGAAGTCCCAGGAGTGCGGGGCGCGGGCCACCAACAGGGCGGGCGGTTCCGGCAGTGCGCGGGGGTTGCTGCGCCACTTGGAGATGACCACCACGCGGTGGTCGGTGGAGGAGAAGACCTCGCTGGAGACGTGCAGCGGGTCGTGCTCCAGTTCGGGAAGGGCGGTGTCGCACACCCAGGTGATCAGGTCGGCGACGCCGTACGCCTCGGCGCGCGCCTCCCACATCCGCACGATCATGTCCGCCGCTCCCGTCACACGCTTACCGTTGTCAACGGCAGCGCCGAGTCGGCCGGCAGATCCAGTCGACTCGGGGCGACCCCGGCGGCGACCAGGTGCGAACCGAGCGCGGCGACCATCGCGCCGTTGTCGGTGCACAGCTTCGGCCGGGGCACACGGACCCGGATGCCGTACTTCTCGGCCCGCTGCTCGGCCATCGCCCGCAGCCGGGAGTTCGCCGCCACTCCCCCGCCGATGACCAGGGTCTCGATGCCCTGCGCCCGGCAGGCGGCAAGCGCCTTGCTGGTCAGCACGTCGCAGACCGCCTCCTGGAAGGACGCGGCGACGTCGGCCACCGGCACCGGCTCGCCAGCACGCTGACGGGCCTCGACCCAGCGGGCCACCGCCGTCTTCAACCCGGAGAACGAGAAGTCGTACCGGTGGGCCGCGAGATCCTTCGCGGCGGTCAGACCGCGCGGAAAGGCGATCGAGGCGGCATCACCGGCGCGGGCCTCCCGGTCGATGGGCGGGCCACCCGGGAAGGGCAGCCCGAGCAGCCGGGCGACCTTGTCGAACGCTTCCCCGGCCGCGTCGTCGATGGTGGCGCCCAGCGGGGTGACACCCCGGGCCAGGTCGTCGACGAGCAGGAGGGACGAGTGGCCGCCGGACACCAGGAGCGCGATTGCGGGTTCGGGCAGCGGGCCGTGCTCCAGGGTGTCCACCGCGACGTGGGCGGCGAGGTGGTTGACGCCGTAGATCGGCTTCTCGGCGGCGACCGCGTACCCCTTGGCGGCGGCGACGCCGACCAGCAGCGCGCCGGCCAGCCCCGGCCCGGAGGTGACCGCGATCGCGTCGATGTCGGCGAGCGTGACGCCGGCCTCGGTCAGGGCGCGGTCCATGGTCGGCACGATGGCCTCCAGGTGCGCCCGGCTGGCCACCTCCGGCACCACGCCCCCGAACCGGGCGTGCTCCTCCACGCTCGAGGCGAGCGCGTCGGCCAGCAGGGTGTGCCCCCGCACGATGCCGACGCCGGTCTCGTCGCAGGAGGTCTCGATACCCAGGATCAGTGGTTCGTCAGCCATGGTCGTGTGGTCCGTCCCCGGTCAGCTCGGCGTCGCGCCGCATGACGAGCGCGTCGGTGTTGCTCGGTTGGTAGTAGCCGCGCCGCACCCCGACCGGCTCGAATCCGTACGTCGCGTAGAGCCGTTGGGCTGCGGCGTTGTCGACGGCGACCTCCAGCAGGGTGCTGCGGGCGTCACGCCGCCCCGCCTCGGCGAGCAGTTCCTCCAGCAGGGTGCGACCCACGCCGCGCCGCTGGGCGTCCCGACGGACGGCGATGTTCTGCACCCACACCTCGTCCGGCGGTACGCCGGCGAGCCCGGCGTAGCCGAGCACCGAACCGTCCGCGTCGACGGCGACCCGGTAGTGGTGTCGATTGGCGAGTTCGCTCCAGAACATGGCGGGCGTCCACTGCTCGGCGCCGAAGAGGTCCGCCTCGATCGGCAGCACGTCGTCGATGTGCCACCAGCGGAACGGTTCGAGCCGTACCGCGCTCACGGCAGGACCGGTTTACGGCCGGTCGCCGCCACCGCGTCGGGGCGGCGCAGGTAGAGCGGGGTGAGCCGCTCACTTGCCGCGCCCGCCCGAATCCGCTCGGCGGCGAGCAGCGCCAGCACTGTCGCGTCCGGGTAGCGCGGCTCGACCCGCACGGGCAGGTCCAGGACCTCGGCGTACCGGTGTGCCCCGTCACCGACCGCGATCGTCGCGCCCAGTTCCCGGGCCCGCGTAGCGGCGACCGACGGCGCGGACACCTCGGGCCCGACGATCCGCTGGCCGGCACCGTCGTAGACGGCCCAGTACAGCTCCTTGCGCCTGGCGTCGCTGGCCGCCAACACCGGCTCGCCGGATGCCGCCGGGTAGCCGATGGCGTCAAGCGAACAGACGCCGTACGTGGGGATGCCGAGCACCTGACCCATGGTCGCGGCGGTGACCAGGCCGACCCGCAGCCCGGTGAACGGCCCCGGGCCGAGCCCGGCGACGACGGCGGTCAGGTCACGCGGGCGCGCGCCCGCGTCGGCGAGGACCGCATCCACCTGGGGCGCGAGCAGCTCACCGTGCGCGCGGGCGTCGACCGTGCAGCGGTGCGCCCGCGACGCCACGCCGTCTGCCGAGACCTCCACAAGCGCCGCGGTGACCGCGGGGGTCGAGCTGTCCACCACGAGTACGAGCACGGTAAGCCAGCCTAGCCGCCCCGCCCCGCGCCCCGGTCACGCCCCGCCCCCGCCACCACCCAGGCCAAGCCCACCCACACGAACCGCCCGCCCGGCCCGGCACGGCACGGCCTGGCCGCGCTGGCCGGGGCACGGCCCACACTTGCCGCGACCGGGCCGCATCCTTCATTGAGCGGTATACCTCTGAGTCATATTTATGACTCAGAGGTATACCGCTCATCAGAGAATGGCCCTGGTCGCCGGTGGCATGTCGCCTGCCGGCACGGGCAGCGGGGGCGAAGAACCCAAGTCGTGAATCCGCCTCAGCGCTTCTCGCCACGGCTCGGCGTGGTCCACCATCCCGGGATGCCATCCACTCGTCTCGCCGGTCTACTCGGCGCTGCCATCCGTCAGCAACGGCAGTCGCGTGAGCTGAGCCAGACCGAGCTGGCCGAGTTGGCCGGGATCAGCCAAGCGTCGGTCGCCCGGATCGAGGGCGGCGATCGAGGGCCCAGCATCGCCATGCTGGAGCTGTTGCTTGCCGCGATGGGCGTGCAGTTGGTCGTTGGGGTCGAACCGTTGGACGCGCACCTCGACGCCCGGATCGACGACCTGGCCGCCCGGCCGATCGCCGAGCGGATCGACGAGCTTGGCCTGGATGATCTGCTGGACGAGCTCGCCGACCTCCCCCAGGCGATCACCGGAGGCACGGCAGCGCTGTTGCAGGGCGCGCCGGTACCTGTCGACGCGCTGGAGATCGCGCTGCGCTGGCAGGACTCCAAGCCGTTCACCCGCTGGCTGGAGGCGAACTACGGGCAGCGGTGGAACGCCCGCTGGGGTGAGTTCGGTGGGGTGTGGTTGGAGCCCGAGGAGCCGGGCGACCATCGGTGGTCGACCCGGTACGGGGAGATCAGGGCCACGATGTGCGACGAGCTGCCCGAGACGATCGAGGTACGCCACGGCGAGCGGATGTATCAGGTGGTGCCGCTTGTCGAGCTGGAGCTGAGCGAACCACGCGCCGCCGAACTGCTACGCCGTTACCGGGACCGGCAGCTCGCCAGCGACGGCTGAGCCAACTGCCGGTCGAGAGCCAGCTCAGCCCGCGGTGCGCTCCCAGTCGATGGTGGGCAGACCGGCGTCGGCGAGTGCCTTGTTGGCGGCGCTGAACGGGCGGCTGCCGAGGAAGCCGCGCGGGTTCATCGGGCTGGGGTGGCCCGCCTCCAGCACCACGTGCTGCGGGTTGGTGACAAGCGCGGCCTTCTTACGGGCGTAGCCGCCCCAGAGCAGGAAGACCACCCGGCCCGGTGCCGCGTCCAGCGCCCGGATGGTCGCGTCGGTGAACTCTTCCCAGCCGGCGTTGGCGTGCGAGCCCGGGGTGGCCTGCCGGACGGTCAGCACCGAGTTGAGCAGCAACACACCCTGCGCGGCCCAACCGTCGAGGTTGCCGCTGCGCGGCTTGGGGACGCCCACGTCCTCGCCAAGCTCCTTGAAGACGTTGCGCAACGACGGCGGCGCCGTCACCCCGTCACGGACACTGAAGCTCAACCCGTGCGCCTGCCCGGCCCGGTGGTAGGGATCCTGCCCGAGGATCAGCACGCGGGTGCCCTGCGGTGAGCAGAGCCGGTAGGCCGAGAACAGGTCCTCAAGCGGCGGGAAGACGGTCTGTGTCGCGTATTCCCTGGCGACGAACTCGCCAAGCGCGGCCGTGCGGGCCGGGTCGAGGTGCGGGGTGAGCACGGCACGCCACTGCTCCGGCAGCAGGGCCAGCAGATCCAGGGCGGGAGCGTCGTCGGCCATCAAGAACCTCTCACAGCGCGGGTCGGTCCCCCGCACTCTAGGCATCGGGTACGACACCCGCCGACCTAGCCCAGGTCGGCGAGCCGCCGGGCCCAGTCGCCACCGACCGGGTCCAACTCGACGATGCGGGTGTCGTCGTCGCGGCGGTCGATGCGAACCCGCAGGTGCGCGTCGACCAACTGCTCCACCAGACCCTCGCCCCACTCCACTACCGTCACCGAGTCGTCCACCGACGCGTCGAGGTCCAGGTCGTCGATCTCGGCGCGCGGGTCGGTGGCGTCGCCCAACCGGTACGCGTCGGCGTGCACAAGTGCCACCCGGCCGCCCCGGGCCGGATCGGGTCGGTGCACCCGGGCGATCACGAAGGTCGGCGAGGTGATGTCCCCGAGGACACCGAGCCCGGCACCGATGCCCTGGGTGAGCGCGGTCTTGCCGGCACCCAGCGGGCCGGTCAACAGCACCAGGTCGCCGGCGCGCAGCAGCCCGGCCAGCCGCCGGCCGAAGTCCCGAGTGTCCTCGACGGTCGGCAGCTTGACGACGTGACTCACCGTTCCTCCACGCTCTGCAGTGACTCCAGGAACCGCGCCAGGGCGGCGTTGACCTCGTCCGCGTGCTCCAACATCACCACGTGACCGCTGTCCTTGATCTTCACGAACTCGGCGTGCGGCAACCGGCGGACGATCTCCTCCGAGTGTGTCACCGGAGTGATCATGTCCTTGTCTCCGACCACCACCAACACCGGAGTCGACGCCAGCGCCGCCAGCGCCGGGAAGCGCGAGTGGGTGGCCAGGGTCCGCAGGTAGCGGGTGACCGTGTCGGCCGACGTCCGGGAGTTCATCGTCTCCACGTAGGACACCAGCGACGGGCTGGGCTTACGGGTGCCGAAGCCGTACTTGCGGGTCAGCAGCCAGGCCACGTTCGACGTCGACTTGCGGGCCTTGTCGATCACCGGCCCGCCGTACCGGGTGGCGTTGCTGACCATGTAGAGCACCGGGCCGCCGACCCGGCCGAGCAGCGCGGGAGCCACCAACTTGGTCTCCGCGACGAGCCCGCCCGACGTGGCCATCAGAACGGTGCCCACCACCCGGTCACCGAACAGCTCCGGGAACAGCTCGGCGAACGCCATGATGGTCATGCCGCCCATCGAGTGGCCGACAAGCACCAGCGGCCCGTCCGGGGCGGTTCGGTCGATCACCTGGCGCAGCGTCCGGCCGAGCACCGTGAGGTCGTACTCGCCGGTCTCCAGCCGGCCGGACCGGCCGTGACCGGGCTGGTCGTACGCCACGATCCGGTGGTCACCGCGAGCGGCGAGCATCTGGCGCTGGAAGTGGAAGGTCCCCATGTCCAGGCAGAAGCCGTGCACCAGCACCACCGTCGGGTGCCCCGGCACCGGCCGGGTCGGCTCGACCACCTCGACCTGGATGTCGGTGCCGTCCGGCAACTCGAGGCGGAACGCCTCGTCGTACCGCTGCTCGTCGAACATCTCGTGCGCGTAGCGGTCGGCCGGGTCGGCCTTGAGCCGGCGGACCAGGGTCCGTTCGGTCGCGACGCCGGCCGCCAGGCCTGCCGCCGCCACCCCGACCGCCGCGCCGACGATCCCCGCGACCCGGCCGGCGGCCGTCCGCGGACGCGGTATGCGGTAGTTCATGGTTTCTCGCCGTCGTAGACGCGGGGCACCCGCGTGCCGCCGAACCGGGTGACGATCTCGTAGTTGATCGTGCCGACCGCCTCGGCCCAGTCGTCAGCCGTCGGCTCGCCGTCGGCGCCGCTGCCGAAGAGGGTCGCCACGTCGCCGTCGGCCACCGGGTCGTCGCCGCAGTCGAGCACGAACTGGTCCATGCAGACCCGTCCCGAGATCGTCCGGCGTACGCCGCCGAGCTGGACCGGGCCGGTGTTCGACGCGTGGCGCGGAACCCCGTCGGCGTACCCGAGTGGCACCACGGCCAGGTTCGCGTCGTTCTCCGTCGTGTAGGCGTGCCCGTAGGAGATGCCGGTGCCGGCGGGCACCCGCTTGGTGAGCATCACCCGGGCGCGGGCGGTCATGGCCGGCCGCAGCCCGTACGTCTCGCCGGCCACCGGGGAGAGCCCGTAGACGGCCAGGCCGGGGCGGACCAGGTCGAAGTGGGTGTCCGGGCGGGTGAGGGTGGCCGCCGAGTTGGCGAGGTGCCGCCAGCGCGGTCGCAGCCCGGCCCGCTCGGCCATGGCCAGCCCTTCGTTGAAGACGGCCAGTTGATGGTCGGTGGTGGGGTGACCGGGCGAGTCCGCGTAGACGAAGTGGCTCCACACGCCGACCACCTCGATCAGGCCGTCGGCCTGCGCCTTCGCGGCGGCGTCGAGCAGCGCGGGCCAGTCGGCGACCGTCGCTCCGCCCCGGGACAACCCCGTGTCGATCTTGAGGTGCAGGCGGGCGGGACGCCCAGCGAGGCGACTCGCCGCGCTCATCTCGTCCAGCTGCGCCAGGCTGGCCGCGCCCAGGTCCACCCCGGCGCGGACCCCCTCGTGCAGCGGCAGGCCGGGCGCGAGCAGCCAGGCCAGCACCGGCACGGTCACCCCGCCCCGGCGCAGGGTGAGCGCCTCGTCGAGGGTGCAGACGCCGAGCCAGTCCGCGCCGGCGTCGAGCGCCGCGCGGGCGGCCGGAAGCATGCCGTGGCCGTACCCGTCGGCCTTCACCACCGCCATCACCTCGGCGGTGGTGCCGGAGCGGAGCCTGCTCACGTTCTCGCGGATGGCATCAAGATCGACGCGTACCTCGGCCTGCCACATGCTCCCAGCCTACTTTCCGCCGTGATCACCGCGGGCGGCGACGCACGTGCCCGCGCGGTGATCCGGTCACCGTGCCCGGAACCGGCCGGTTCAGCCCAGCCGGGCCACCACCGGACGCAACGCGGTCGCCACGTCGGGCGCGGTCACCGGCCCGCTCCGGGCCGCCTCCCGGCCGGCGAGCCCATGGAGGTACGCGGCCGAGGCCGCCGCCCGATCGGCGGGCACCCCGGCCGCCAGCAGCGAGCCGAGCAGCCCGGCCAGCACGTCGCCGGTGCCCCCGGTGGCAAGCGCCGGGGTGCCGGTCGGGTTGACGTACGCCCGACCGTCCGGCGTGCCGATCACCGTGCGGTCACCCTTGAGCAGCACCACCGCGTTCATCCAGGCGGCCAGCCGCAGCGCGGCGCCGACCCGGTCGGCCCCCGGCTCCTCCCCGCAGAGGCGGGTGAACTCCCGATCGTGCGGGGTGACCACGATGGGGGCGTCCCGACCTCGCAGCCGGTCGGCGAGCGAGCCGTCCACGAGCAGGGTCAGGGCGTCGGCGTCGAGCACCACCGGCACCGGGGCGGCCAGTACGGCACGCAGCTCGGCCGCCGCCTCCGGCCCGGTGCCCAGCCCGGAGCCGCAGACCCAGGCCTGCACCCGGCCCGCGTCGGCGACCCGCGAACTGGCGATCACCGACGGGTGCTGGTGCAGCACCTCGGCGCGGGCGCCGCCGGCGTAGCGGACCAGGCCGGTCGGCCCGGCCAGCGCGCCGCCCACGGAGAGCACCGCCGCACCGGGGTAGGTCTCCGACCCGGTCGCCACCCCCACCACGCCCCGGGTGTACTTCTCCGACGCCGGGCCCAACCGGGGCCACCAGTCGACCAGGTCGGACCACTCGGTGACCCGCAGCGCCGGGGCGCCGCGCAGCCACTGCCGCAACCCGATGTCGACAAGCTCGACCTGCCCGGCGAGCGCGGCGGCCGGGCCGACCACCAGGGCGGGCTTCAGCGCGCCGAAGGCAACCGTCACGTCGGCGCGGATCGCGGTGGGCCGGCCGGACGCGGAGAGCGGCACGTGGCCGGTGTCGACGGCGACCCCGCTTGGCACGTCGACCGCAAGCACGGTGGCCCGCTCACCGTCGCGGCCACGCAGGTCGCCGAGGCGTTGGACCAGCTCGTCCGCGTTGGCCCGGAGGCCGCCGGTGCCGCCGATGCCGACGATGCCGTCGACGACCAGATCGACCGGGCCGGCCGGACCCGGCACCAGACGACCGCCAGCGGCGCGCAGCGCGGCCAAGCCGGCGGCGTGCGCCCGCCCGGGGGTGAGCAGCAGGGCGGACACCTGGACACCTCGGCGGGCCAACCGCTCACCGGCGTACAGCGCGTCGCCGCCGTTGTCGCCGGAGCCGACGAGCAGCAGCACCCGGCCGCCGTAGACCCCACCCCGCTCGTCGAGCAGCAGCGCGGCTCGACGGGCCAGGCCGGCGGCGGCCCGCTGCATCAGCGTCCCCTCGGGCAGCGTGCCCATCAGCCCCGCCTCGGCCGCCCGTACGTCGGCCACCCGCCACACCGATCTCATGCCACCGTGTCCCATTCCGTTCGCGGGCGGACCTGCTCGGCCCTCCCGGCCGACGTCATCGTTCCGCGACCACCATCGCCGACGCGATCGATGCCGACAGCGACGATCACCACCTCACCCTACCGGCGGCCGGGGCCGCAGATTAGCCGTCGGGCTCGCGCTGGGCAACGCCTGTGGACACCCCGGCGTACGCCTCGACGCCGGCTGTCCACAGGGCACCTCGCGGCCTTCGGATCGCGCCTAGCGTCGGCGCGTCGATACCGATCGTCCACGGGGGTGTGGTCATGACCGACGAGCCGTTCGCTGTCCGGCCGGAGGAGTTGCGGGCGGTCGCCGTCCTGCTCGACGACGAGGCGCGGAGGTTGGCGTTGGGCCTGGCGGGCCGTCCCGGGCTGGTGGTGGCGGCACCCGGTTGGCGAGCTGGCGTGGCCCTGGCCGGGTTGGAGGCCGCCGGGCACGCCTGGTTCTGCCGGCTCGGTGCCCGGGTCGCGGCGACCTCCGGCGGGGTCCGGGTGGCGGCCGAGTCGTACGAGACGGTGGACGACCGGGCCGCCGACCGGTTCGCCGGGCTGCCCCGGTGAGCAGCGTCGGCTACCGGCAGCTGTGGGCTGTCGATCCGGGCGGGTGGCGGGCCGCCGGGGCGGCGTGGGCGGGGTTGGCCGGGCCCCTCGACCGGCGCGTCGACGGGCTGCGCACCAGCGGTGGGCGGTTGCGGGGCGGTTGGTCGGGCCCGGCGGCCACGGCGGCCGACGCCCAGCTCGCCGGTCTCCGGGACGAGCTGGCCTCGGTCGCACCCGCGCTGATCGAGGTCGACCAGGTGCTGGCCGAGTTGGCGGGTCGGTTGACGGTGGCGAAGGTTCGGCTCGTCGAGGCGGTCGCCCGGGCCGATGCGGCCGGCCTGCTCGTGGACCGCTCGGGCGGGGTGCGGGTCGATCCCACCCGGGTCCAGCCCAGCGACCGGGCCGACCCGACGGCGGCAGGGTCGGCCGTGGCGGGGGTGGCCGCGGCCCTGCGGGCCGCGCTCGACGGGGCAACCGCCGCGGACCGGGTCGCCGCCGACCGCTTGGACGAGCTGGCCCGCGCCGCCGGCACCGGGTGGGCGTCCCCGCCTCCACCGGGTCGACCAGCCGTCGGTGCCGCGCCCGCGCTTGTCGGCGCCTGGTGGTCCGGGCTGACTCCGGCGCAGCGACGGTGGTTGATTGGGCGCGAGTCGGCCCTGGTCGGTCGGCTGGACGGGGTGCCGGTGGCCGCCCGTGACCAGGCCAACCGCCTACAGCTCGACATCTGGCGTACGCAGTTGCTTGCCGAGCGGCGACGGCTGCTGTCCCGGGTGCCGCCGGGGCCACTCGCGTCGATCCGGTTGCGTGGGGTGGCCGGGCGGTTGGCCGGCCTGGAGGCGCTGGCCGGGCGGCTGACGGGTGACGGGGCGCCGCGGGCGTACCTGCTCGGGTTGGATCCGGCGGGTGAGGGGCGGGCGGTGGTGGCGCTCGGCGACCCGGACCACGCCGACCGGGTGCTGACCTACGTGCCGGGGATGACGGCCGGCCTGGACGACGCCCCCGGTGAGTTGGGCCGGGCAGCCCGCGTGCTGGAGCGGTGCGCCGCGCTCGCACCGGGTGAGCGCAGCGCGGCGGTGCTCTGGTTGGACTACGACGCTCCGGACCTGCTGACCGAGGCCGCCTCGGCAGGTCAGGCCCGGGACGCCGGCCCGGCGCTGCACCGCTTTCAGGAGGGGCTGCGCGTCAGCCACGACGGGCCGCCAGCGCGGCAGACCGTTCTCGGGCACAGTTACGGGTCGCTTGTGGTGGGGGTGGCGGCCCGGGAGCATGGGCTCGCCGCCGACGCGCTCGTCTTCGTCGGCTCGCCGGGTGTCGGCGCGTCGCACGCCGCCGAGCTTGGCGTGCCACCCGGGCAGGTCTGGGCGAGCAGCGCCCCGGACGACGTGATCCGGGCCGCTCGGCCACCGGAGGAGTTGGGCCGGCGGGCCCTGCTCGGCGCGGCACCGCTCGCCGGCGTGCTGGGCTGGCCCGACCGGACGGGGCACGAGCTGTGGTTCGGTCACGACCCGGCCGACCCTGGCTTCGGTGGACGGGTGTTCCCCAGCGGCCGTGGCGGGCACACCGGCTACTGGGAAGCGGGCAACCCGGCGCTGGACGGGATGGCTCGTGTGGTGCTGGGCCGGTGACGACGGAACCCCGACCGCCGCGGGCTGCGGCGACCGGGGTCCCGGACATGCACGGTGGTTACTCGACGGTGACCGACTTGGCCAGGTTGCGGGGCTGGTCCACGTCGTGCCCCCGGGCGTTGGCGATCTCGGCGGCGAGCACCTGCAACGGCACCGTGGTGACGAGCGGGGCCAGCAGGGTGGGCGTGCGCGGCACGTAGATCAGGTGGTCGGCGTACCTGACGACGGCCTCGTCACCCTCCTCGGCGATGACGATGGTCCGTGCGCCCCGGGCCCGGACCTCCTGGATGTTGGAGACGACCTTGTCGTGCAGCATGCCCCGGCCCACCGGCGAGGGCACCACGCAGATCACCGGGGTGCCCTTGTCGATCAGGGCGATCGGGCCATGCTTCAGCTCACCCGCGGCGAAGCCCTCGGCGTGCATGTACGCCAACTCCTTGAGCTTCAGCGCGCCCTCCAGGGCCACCGGGTAGCCGACGTGCCGGCCGATGAACAGCACCGTCGGCTCGGACTTCAGCTCCCGGGCCAGCTCACGGACGGGCTCGATCCGGTCGAGCAGCTCCCGCAGCTTGCCGGGGATCTCCTGCAACTGCGCGACCACCGCGCCCACCTCGTCGGCGAACTTGATCCCGCGCACCTGGGCGAGGTGCAGGCCGATCAGGTAGCAGGCGACGACCTGGGTCAGGAACGCCTTGGTGGAGGCGACGGCGATCTCCGGCCCGCCGTGGGTGTAGAGCACGGCGTCGGACTCGCGCGGGATGGTCGAGCCGTTGGTGTTGCAGATCGCCAGCACCCGGGCCTTCTGCTCCTTGGCGTGGCGCAGCGCCATCAGGGTGTCCATCGTCTCGCCGGACTGCGAGATGACCACGATCAGCGTGGACCTGTCGAGCACCGGGTCGCGGTAGCGGAACTCGCTTGCCAGCTCCACCTCGCACGGGATCCGGGTCCAGTGTTCGATGGCGTACTTGGCGACCATGCCGGCGTGGTAGGCCGTGCCGCAGGCCACGATGAAGATCTTGTCGACGTCGCGCAGATCCTGGTCGCTGAGACGGACCTCGTCGAGGGCGATCTCACCGCTCTCGGTGAGCCGGCCGAGCAGCGTGTCGGCGATGGCCTGCGGCTGCTCCTCGATCTCCTTGAGCATGAACCAGTCGTAGCCGCCCTTCTCCGCGGCCGAGGAGTCCCAGTCGATGTGGAAGTCCTTGCCGGTGGCGGGCTGGCCCTCGAAGTCGGTGATCTCGATGCTGTCGCCGGTGATCAGCACGATCTGGTCCTGGCCCAGCTCGACCGCTTCCCGGGTGTGCTCGATGAACGCGGCCACGTCGCTGGCCAGGTAGTTTTCCCCGTCGCCCCGGCCGACGACAAGCGGCGAGTTGCGCCGGGCGCCGACCACCGCGCCGGGCACCGCGGCGTCCACCGCGAGCAGGGTGAACGCGCCCTCCAGCCGCTGGCAGACCACCCGCATGCCGGCCGCGAGCAGCTGCGGGCTGTCGGGTTGGCCGGCGGCGCGCAGGTCGGCCAGCGCGGCGGCGAGCAGGTGCGCGGCGCACTCGGTGTCGGTGTCGCTTGCGAACTGGACGCCGTCGGCCTCCAGCTCGGCGCGGAGCTTGGCGAAGTTCTCGATGATGCCGTTGTGGATCACCGCGACCCGCCCGTCGGGGGCGACGTGTGGGTGGGCGTTGCGGTCGGTCGGGCCGCCGTGGGTGGCCCACCGGGTGTGCCCGATGCCGGTGGTGCCGTCACCGATGCCGATCGGGCTCGCCGCGCAGGAGGTCGGGGCGTCGGCGGCCCGCTCGGACAGCACCTTCTCCAGGTTGGCCAGCTTGCCGGCCTTCTTCTCGGTCAGCAGCCGGTCGTCACAGACGATCGCGACGCCTGCCGAGTCGTAGCCGCGGTATTCCAACCGCCGCAGCCCGTCGAGGACGATGCCGAGTGCGGGGCGCGCGCCCGCGTATCCCACGATTCCACACATGGCCCGCAGCCTAACGTAGTTTCACTCACGATGGGTGCTCGAAAGTCGGGTTATCAATCACGGAACTTGAGCGATCGGGGGCTGCGGGGTCGCAACCGGGACGACCTTCACCCCGTCACTCCTGGCCCGCCCGCAACGACGGGGTTGCGGCACGCCTTCGGGTACGACAGTCTCTCGGCGGGTTCGGCGCGCCCCCTCGGCTCGTTCGTCCCATACCCACTCCCGCCCGGAGCAGCCATGTCCGACGCGCCCCCGCCCGATCTGTCCCCCTCTCCCGCACCGGACCCGCCAGCAGGTGGCCGTAGGCTGGCTCAGGTGACGACGAGCACCGATGTCGACCCGCTGGTGGCCCGGATGCGGCCGTTCGGCACGACGATCTTCGCCGAGATGTCCGCCCTCGCCGTACGCACCGGCGCGGTAAACCTCGGCCAGGGGTTTCCCGACACCGACGGCCCACCGGAGATGCTTGCCGCCGCCGCCGAGGCGCTGCGCGGCGGGCAGAACCAGTACCCGCCCGGCCCGGGGATACCCACCCTGCGTGCGGCCGTCGCGGCCCATCAGCGGCGGTTCCACGACCTGGCGTACGACCCGGACGGCGAGATCGTGATCACGGCGGGCGCGACCGAGGCGGTCGCGGCGAGCATCCTCGCTCTCTGCGAACCGGGCGACGAGGTGGTGTGCTTCGAGCCGTACTACGACTCGTACGCCGCCTCGATCGCGCTTGCCGGCGCGGTCCGCCGGCCGGTGACGCTGCGTCCCGCGGCCGACGGTCGGTACGCCTTCGACCCGGCGGCGCTGCGCGCGGCGTTCGGCCCGCGCACCCGGGTGGTGCTGCTGAACTCACCGCACAACCCGACCGGCAAGGTCTTCACCCCGGCCGAGTTGGCGCAGGTCGCCGAGTTGTGTCAGGAGTTCGACGCGTACGCGGTCACCGACGAGGTGTACGAGCATCTGGTCTTCACCGACGCGGCGAGCCCACATGTGCCGCTGGCCACCCTGCCGGGGATGCGGGAGCGGACGCTGCGCATCTCGTCGGCCGGCAAGACGTTCTCCTGCACGGGGTGGAAGGTCGGCTGGGCGAGCGGCCCGGCGGCGCTGGTCTCGGCGGTGGTACGGGTGAAGCAGTTCCTCACCTACGTCAACGCCGCGCCGCTGCAACCGGCGGTGGCCGTGGCGCTGGCCCTGCCGGACGACTACTACACCGGCTTCCGGGACAGCCTCCAGCAGCAGCGTGACCAGCTCGTCGGTGGGTTGACCGACGCCGGGTTCGAGGTGCTCGACTCGGAGGGGACGTACTTCGTCACCGCCGACATCACCGCCCTCGGCGGCCGGGACGGGATGGAGTTCTGCCGCTCGTTGCCGGAGCGCTGCGGTGTGGTGGCGGTGCCCACCCAGGTCTTCTACGACGACGCCGACGCGGGCCGGCGGCTGGTCCGGTTCGCCTTCTGCAAGCGCCCCGAGGTGCTGACCGAGGCGGTCACCCGGCTGCGCGCCCTGACCCCGACCGGCTGACCCCCGACCGGCTGACCCCCGACCGGCTGACCTCGACCCGGGACGCCCGACGGCTGTGGAGCTGATGCCGTAAACGATTCAGCTCCACAGCGTCCAACCGGCCTAGGCGACCGGGCTCGCGGTGCGCACCAGCTCGGCGATCCGCTCGGCGACCTCACGCGCGGTCGCCTCGGTGGCCGCCTCCACCATCACCCGGACCAGCGGTTCGGTGCCCGACGGGCGCAGCAGCACCCGGCCGGTCTCGCCCAGCTCGGCCTCGGCCCGCTCGACCTCGGCGCGCACGGCGGGGGCGGCGGCACCGACGGTCCGGTCGCCGACCGGCACGTTGATCAGCACCTGGGGCAGCTTGGTGACCACCGAGGCCAGCTCGGCGAGGGACTTGCCGGTGGCCGCCATCCGGGCCATCAGGTGCAGGCCGGTGAGGACCCCGTCGCCGGTGGTGGCGTGCGCGGGCATGACGATGTGGCCGCTCTGCTCACCGCCGAGCGCCAGCCCGGAGGCGCGCAGCTCCTCGAGCACGTACCGGTCGCCGACCTTGGTCTCGACCAGCCGGATGCCCTGCGCGGACATCGCGAGTCGCAGCCCGAGGTTGCTCATCACGGTGGCCACCAGGGTGTCCTGGGTGAGCGTGCCGGCGTCCCGCATGGCAAGCGCGAGGATCGCCATGACCTGGTCGCCGTCCACCTCGTCGCCGTCGGCGGTGACCGCCAGGCAGCGGTCGGCGTCGCCGTCGTGGGCGATGCCCAGGTGGGCGCCGTGCTCGACCACAGCGGCGCGCAGCCCTTCGATGTGGTTGGAGCCACAGTCGTCGTTGATGTTCAGACCATCGGGCTCCGCGTGGATGGCGATGACCTCCGCGCCGGCCTCCCGGTAGGCGACGGGGGCGACCTCGGCCGCCGCGCCGTTGGCGCAGTCGACCACGACCTTGATCCCGTCGAGCCGGTGCGGAACGGTGCCCACCAGGTGCTGAACGTAGTGGTCGGCACCGTCGAGCAGGTCGTGCACCCGCCCGACACCCGCGCCGATCGGCCGGTCCCAGGCCGTGGTGGCGTTCGTCTCGACGGCCGCCTCGATCTGCATCTCGATCTCGTCGGGCAGCTTGTGACCACCGGCGGCGAAGAGCTTGATGCCGTTGTCCGGCATCGGGTTGTGTGACGCGGAGAGCATCACACCCAGGTCGGCCTTGGCCTCGGCGGTGAGGAACGCCACCGCGGGGGTGGGCAGCACGCCGACCCGCACCACGTTGGCGCCGGCGCTGGTCAGACCGGCGACAACGGCGGCCTCGAGCATCTCGCCGCTGGCCCGGGTGTCCCGCCCGACGACGGCGAGCGGCGGATGGCTGCGGTCCGTCTCGGCGAGTGTGTGCGCGGCGGCCACCGCGAGCGCCAGCGCCAACTCCGGGGTGAGATCCGCGTTCGCCCGCCCGCGTACGCCGTCCGTGCCGAACAACCGACCCATACCCGCCAACCTCCGAATGAGCACTGCAAGTGAGGAGAAAGCGGAACGGCCGACCCACCTCCCCGCAGAGGGGAGGCGGACCGGCCGTCCGTCAGAAGTACAACGCGCTGGGAAAGATCAGCGCTTCGAGTACTGAGGAGCCTTACGGGCCTTCTTGAGGCCGTACTTCTTGCTCTCCTTGACCCGGGCGTCCCGGGTGAGGAAGCCGGCCTTCTTCAGGGCCGGGCGGTCGTCCGGCTCGTTGATGATCAGCGCGCGGGCGATGCCCAGCCGCAGCGCACCGGCCTGGCCGGTGGTGCCGCCGCCACGCAGGTTGGCGATCACGTCGAACTGCTCGAGCTTCTCGGCGGTGACCAGCGGGTCCTTGATGAGCTGCTGGTGCACCTTGCTCGGGAAGTACGCCTCGAGGTCCTGACCGTTGCAGGTGATCTTGCCGGTGCCCGGGACGATGCGGACCCGGACGATGGCCTCCTTGCGGCGGCCCACGGTCTGGATCGGCCGGTCACCACGAGGCGCGCGGGCGACGGGCGCCGGCGCCTCGGTGGCCTCAGGGGCTTCCGGGGCGACCTCGGTCTCGATGATGTCGGTCATGCTGCTTCCTTCGCCCGCGCTCACTGCGCGATCTGCTTGATCTCGAACGGCACCGGCTGCTGCGCGAGGTGCGGGTGCTCAGCACCGGCGTAGACCTTCAGCTTCTTGATCAGCTGACGGCCGAGCTTGTTGTGCGGGAGCATCCCCTTCACAGCCAGCTCGATGGCCCGCTCGGGACGCTTGGTCAGCAGCTCGTCGTAGCCGACCTGCTTCAGACCACCCGGGTAACCGGAGTGGCGGTAAGCGACCTTGGTCTGGCGCTTGTTGCCGGTCAGCGCAACCTTGCCCGCGTTCACGATGACGACGAAGTCGCCCGTGTCGACGTGCGGCGCGAAAGTCGGCTTGTGCTTACCACGCAGCAACGTGGCGGCGTGGGTGGCCAGGCGGCCCAGCACGACATCAGAGGCGTCGATGACGTGCCACTGACGCTCGATCTCACCCGGCTTCGGGCTGTACGTACGCACAGGTCTACCTTGTCTCGTCGTCGGTCTGGGGTCGCGCGCCGAGGTGACCAGATCTTGCAGGCCGGACCAGCGCGCACGAACGACCAAGCGTACCTGATGGGGCACGCCTCTGGATGTCGTACAACAGCAGGCAACGATACCCGGCGCCCCGTGCGCAGGTCAAAACGGGGGTGCGGTGGCGTGCGGCGACGCGCCGACGGTGGTTCAGCTCACACGTTGGCCAGTCGACCTGCCCTCGGACGACGGTAGACGACCCAGGTGATCGCGAAACACAACGCGTACCAGCCGATGAAGGCCAGGTAGGCGGCGTCGGCGTTGCCCGAGCTGAGGAACGACTGACGGAACGCGATGTTGACCAAGACCCCGCCGAAGGCGCCGATCGCACCCGCGATGCCGATCAGCGCGCCGGTCATCCTGCGCGCCCACCGCGCGGCAGCCTCCGGATCGCGCTGACCCGTGGCCACCGCGTCCGCCGCCCGGGCCCGGAAGATCGCCGGGATCATCTTGTACGTGGACCCGTTGCCGACGCCGGAGAAGACGAACAGCGCGAGGAACCCGGCCAGGTAGAGCCCGAACGAACGCTCCCGGGCCGCGTACAGCACGGTGCTCGCGCCGACCGCCATCGCCACGAAGTTCCAGAAGGTCACCCGGGCCCCGCCCAACCGGTCGGCGAGGTGCCCGCCCAGCGGCCGGATCAGCGAGCCGATCAGCGGGCCCAGGAAGGTCAGCCAGGCGGCGTCGACCGGGGTGGGGAACCGCTCGGCGAACTGGAGCTGGAGCACCTGCCCGAAGGCGAAACCGAAGCCGATGAACGAGCCGAAGGTGCCGATGTAGAGCAGCGACATAACCCAGGTGTGCGGGTCGCGGGCCGCGTCACGCAACGCGCCGGGCTCGTTGCGGGCCCCGGGCACGGTGTCCAACCAGCGGGCCGCCGCCAGCGCGGCCAGCACGATCAGCGGCAGGTAGACCGCCGGCACCAACCGGGGGTACGCGGCACCGGCGGTGGCGAGGACCGCCAGGCCGACCAACTGCACGGCGGGTACGCCCAGGTTGCCGCCGCCGGCGTTGAGCCCGAGGGCCCGGCCCTTGAGGTGCTGGGGGTAGAACAGGTTGATGTTCGCCATCGAGGAGGCGAAGTTGCCGCCGCCGACCCCGGTGAGGCAGGCGAGCACCATCAGGGTGGAGTAGGACACCCCGGGTTCCAGCAGCACCGTCATCGGCACCGCGGGCACCAGCAGCAGCAGTGCGCTGATGATCGTCCAGCGTCGGCCGCCGAAGCGGGCCACCGCGAGCGTGTACGGCAGCCGCAGCACCGCGCCAAGCGCGGCCGGCACGGCGGTGAGCAGGAACTTCCCGGCCGGGTCGATGCCGTACGCGGGGCCGAGGAAGAGCACGGTGACCGACCAGAGACTCCACACCGAGAAGCCGACGTGCTCCGCGAAGATCGAGACCCAGAGGTTGCGCCGGGCGATCGGCGCTCCGGTGGCCTGCCAGAAGTCCGGGTCCTCGGGGCGCCAGTCGTGCAGCGGTTGCCGGCGGCCGGTGACGGCGGGCGGCTCGGCGGCGACTGCGGTGCTGGTGAGCGTGCTCACGGCGGCTCCTCCTCGTCGATGTGACGAGGGGAAACGCTAGGAACGCCCGGTTACCTGGCAGTGCCCGTCGCGGGTCGGGCCGGAAACGGGGATCGCACCACGGGCCAGCGACGATGGTGAGCACGCCACCGGAGCTGCGCGGTCGGAGCGGCTGTCGCGGTCAGAGCTGCTGGAGGATGCGCAACGCACGGCCGACCCGGAGCATGGTGTCGGTGTCGGCGACGTCCACGCACTCGGTGAACCACTTCTTCATGGGTGAGGAGATCCGATCGGGCATCACCACGTACCGGCCCATCGAGACGGCGAGCGGCGAATCCCGCAGGAGCGACTCCTCGACCACCTCGACGACGATCACGATGGGCACGCCTGTGGAGTTGTAGACGTCCGAGCTGATCACGAGGCCGAGGCGTTCCCGGGCGCCCTCGATGCGCCAGATCTCACCCCTACGCAGCACGCGGCCGTCCGCCGGAGAACAGGTCGTTGACCATGCCCACCTCGCGGGCGTCGGCGAGGGCGGCGGACTCCAGATCGAGGCTGGCGCGGCCCACGGCGTCGGCGTGCGCGGTGAAGACCTCGCGCAACGCCTTCTCCCGGGCGGCCTGGTCCATCCACGCGGAGAGCGACAGCCCTTCGCGCTTGGCGAACCGCCGCGCCTCCTCGATCGTCTCGTCGGTGAACGAGAGAGTCACCTTGGCAGTCATGCCGAGCAGATTACCCACGGGTGTGACCGACAGTCATCCCCGCGGGCACCGCTCCCCCACCGGCGGCGAAACGCACATTACGCCGGGCTCACCCGGCCGCCCGGCCGCCGAACACCGCGAAACGCCACTCCTTGAAGTAGCAGTCGACGTCGACGAGGCCCGCCTCGGTGAGCCACCGGCACTGCTCGGCCACCGTCGCCGGGCGGTCGTGACGCATCCGCTCCTGGGAGGCCGCGATCTCGTCGGGGGACGCACCCAGCTCGGCGATCCGTTCCAGCCACACCTCGTCGTAGCGCCGGTCCAGCTCCGCGGTCGGCCCGGCGACCTGCTCGGCGTTGACGAACACCCCGCCCGGCACCAGCGCGGCGGCGGCCCGCCGGTAGAGCGCACGCTTGCCGGCATCGTCCAGGTGGTGGATCGCCAGGGCGCTGACCACAGCGTCGTACCGGCCGGGCGGCAGCTCGTCGGCCAGGTCGGCCCGCACCGTCCGGTGCGGCACGGACCGCGCGTCCAACTGGTGGGTGGCGCGGGCGAGCATCGCCGGGGCACCGTCCACCAGGGTCAGCCGGGCTCCGGGCACCGCGGCGGACAGCAACAACGAGAGCAGGCCGGTGCCCGCGCCCAGATCCAACACCTCCGGGGTACGCCCAGCGGCGAGCGCGGCCCGCAGTGGCGGCGCTGCCACGTCGACGGCCGTGCCGTAGAAGGCGTCGAAGCACGGAATCAGCCGCCTGCGCGACTCGTCGTACGTGCCGGCCACCGCGTCGAAGACGTCCGTCACGCCCATCGCAGCCTCCCATTATTCGAGACAACTTTCCCACATCATAGACGCCCCGGGGGCCTCTGTGCTGCGCCGGTCAGCCGACGGACGTGTTCGCGCCCTGGGACGCCTGCGCCCTGCGGAGATCTTGGACAGTTTCCGTTCTCAGCTAACGGAAACTGTCCAAGATCTCGGTCGGCTGGCGCAGACGGGCACGCCCCGACCACCGGGGACGCCGGCGCACCCCGGCCGGTGAACCGAGTCGGCCGCGTCGCCGGCCATTGCCGGGTGAGCCCCCGGCCAGGTCCGCGCGGATGCCGCGCCCGGGTGACGTCCTGCACCTGACCCGCGCCGCGCGACGTGCGCTGACCGCCCCGCGAGGTGCCGCGCTGACGCTGTGGAGCTGATGTCGCAAACGATTCATCCACCGACGTCGCAAACGATTCATCCACTGATGTCGCAAACGATTCATCTGCCGATGTCGTCGACGACTCAGCTCCACAGGCTCCGGCTCGCACCCTCCGACGCGATCGCTGCCCACGTGCGGTGTGAGCCCCACTTGACAGGACCGAAACAGAAGGGACCCGGACCGGAAACCGCCCGGCGGCACGCTTTCCCGACATGACAGACGGTGCACGGTCGGCAACTGCACCGGGGCGGGCGCCCCGGGAAGTGGCGACGCACTGCCCGTACTGCGCACTGCAGTGCGGAATGACGCTGCGCGCGGACGACGCCGGGGTGACGGTCCACCCGCGCGAGTTCCCCACCAACCGGGGCGGGCTCTGCCAGAAGGGGTGGACCGCCGCCGAGTTGCTCGACCACCCGGAGCGGCTGACCACCCCGCTGGTGCGTGACCCGGCCACCGGCGCACTACAGCCGGCGAGTTGGGACGCCGCGCTCGACCGGGTGGTCGCCGGCATCCGCGCCGTCCAGGACGACGCGGGCCGGGACGCGGTCGCCGTCTTCGGCGGTGGCGGTCTGACCAACGAGAAGGCGTACGCGTTGGGGAAGTTCGCCCGGATCGGGCTGCGCACACGACACATCGACTACAACGGCCGGTTCTGCATGTCCTCGGCGGCGGCCGCCGGGATGCGCGCCTTCGGCATCGACCGTGGGCTGCCGTTCCCGCTCTCCGACCTGGGCCGGGCCGACACCCTGCTGCTGGTCGGGGCGAACCCGGCGGAGACCATGCCGCCGCTGGTGCGCTGGCTCACCGAGCAGCGCCGCAACGGCGGCAGACTGATCGTCGTCGACCCCCGGGTCACCGCCACCGCCCGTCAGGCCGACCTGCACCTGCAACCGCTGCCCGGCACCGACCTCGCGGTGGCCAACGCGCTGCTGCACATCGCACTCACCGAGGGTTGGGTCGACCGGGCGTACGTGGCCGATCGCACCACCGGGTTCGACGAGGTCCGCCGGGGTGTCGTCGCCTGGTGGCCGGCCCGCGCGGAACAGCTCTCCGGGGTGCCGGTGGCCGACCTGGAGGCGACCGCCCGCGCGCTTGGTACCGGCGGCCGCGTGATCATCCTGACCGCACGCGGCGCCGAGCAGCACGCCAAGGGGGTGGACACCGTCACCGCGTACGTCAATCTGGCTCTTGCCCTCGGTCTGCCCGGCCGGGCCGGCTCGGGGTACGGCTGCCTCACCGGCCAGGGCAACGGCCAGGGTGGCCGGGAGCACGGGCAGAAGGCCGACCAGCTCCCCGGCTACCGGAAGATCGACGACCCGGCGGCCCGGGAGCACGTGGCCCGGGTCTGGGGCGTGCGACCCGACGAGCTGCCCGGCCCGGGGGTGCCCGCGTACCAACTGCTCGACTCACTCGGCACCCCGGGCGGCCCACGCGCGTTGCTGGTGTTCGGGTCGAACCCGGTGGTCTCGGCGCCCCGGGCGGCCCGGATCGAGGGCCGGCTGCGCGATCTCGACCTGCTTGTCGTCGCCGACCTGCTGCTCTCCGAGACGGCCGCGCTTGCGGACGTGGTGCTGCCCACCGCGCAGTGGGCCGAGGAGGACGGCACGATGACCAACCTCGAAGGTCGGGTGCTGCGTCGGCGCGCGCTACGGCCACCCCCGCCGGGTGTCCGCACCGACCTCGCCATCATCTCCGACCTGGCGGCGCGGCTCGCGACCACCGAAGTGACCACCGAAGCGGCCACCGAAGCGGCGTGGCTCGCCACCATCGAGGCGGCCCGGTTCCCGGCCGACCCGGCCGCCGTCTTCGCCGAGCTGCGCCGCGCCTCCGCCGGTGGGGCCGCCGACTACGCCGGCATCAGCTGGGACCGGATCGACACCGACGACGGCGTCTACTGGCCCTGCCCGACCGAGGACGGGCCGGACACGCCACGACTCTTCGCCGACAGGTTCGCCACCCCGGACGGCCGGGCCCGTTTCCACAGCGTCGACCACCGGCCGGCCGCCGAGGAGGTCTGTGCCACGTACCCGCTGCACTTCACCACCGGCCGGGTGCTGGCGCAGTACCAGTCCGGCACCCAGACCCGCCGGGTGGCCGCGCTGCGGCGCGCCGCCCCGGAGGCGTTCGTCGAACTGCACCCCGACCTGGCCGCCCGGCTGGACATCGACGACGGCGACCCGGTGCGGGTCACCTCGCGGCGAGGAGAATTCTGCGCTCCGGCCCGGCTCAGCGCCGGGATCCGGCCCGACACCGTGTTCGCCCCGTTCCACTACGCCGGGTCCGGACGCGCCAACTCGGTGACGAACGACGCGGTGGACCCGATCTCCGGGATGCCCGAGTTCAAGATCTGCGCGGTCCGGGTGGAGAAGGCATGACCGCCCGGGTGGTCATTGTCGGCAACGGGATGGCTGGCGCGCGTCTCGCCGGTGAGCTGCACGCCCGGGAGGGCGACCGGAAGGTCACCGTGCTCGGGGCCGAGCCGCACCGCGCGTACAACCGGATTCTGCTCTCCACCCTGCTGGCCGGACGGATCGGCGAGCCGGACCTGGAACTGACCGAAGCCGCCGGGCACGGCGTCGACCTGCGCAGCGGCCTGTCGGTGGTCGCCGTCGACAGGGCCACCCGCGAGGTCCGCACCCACGACGGGGAACGCATCGGGTACGACCACCTGGTGTTGGCCACCGGCGCCCGCGCGGTGGTGCCGCCACTGCCCGGCCTCGATCCGGCAGCCCTGCCGGAGCGGGTGGTCCCCTTCCGGACCCTTGACGACTGTCGGCGGATCCTCGCCGCCGCCGACGGTGCGCGCAGCGCGCTGGTGCTCGGCGGTGGGCTGCTCGGCCTGGAGGCCGCCCGAGGGCTCGCCATCCGGGGGCTGGCCACCACCGTCGTGCACCCGAGAGCGCACCTGATGGAACGTCAACTGGACCCGGCCGCCGGCGCCGTGCTCACCGGCACACTCGCCGGTTTCGGGGTCACCGTCCAACTGGGGGTGTCGGCGGCCGGCGTGGTCGCCGACGCGGGCGGCGTCCGCCTCGACCTGGCCGACGGCCGATCCTTGCGCGCCGACCTGCTGGTGCTCTCCTGCGGGGTACGCCCGGACACCGCCCTCGCGCAGGCCGCCGGTCTGACCGTGCGGCGTGGCGTGGTGGTGGACGACCGGCTGCGCACCAGCGACCGGTCCATCTCGGCGATCGGTGACTGCGCCGAGCACGACGGCGTGCTCACCGGGCTGGTCGCGCCCGCCTGGGCTCAGGCCCAGGTGCTCGCGGACGTGCTGAGCGGTACGGACCCACTGGCCCGGTACCGACCCCGGCCGGTGGTGACCCGGCTGAAAGCCGCCGGGATCGACCTGGCCTCGATGGGTGACGCGGCAGGTGGCGGGCCCGGCGAGGAGTTGACCTTCGCCGACCCGACCCGGGGCACGTACGCCCGGTTGCGGATCCGGGACGAACGGCTGATCGGCGCGATCCTGCTCGGCGACAACCCGGCGGTCGGCACGGTGATCCAACTCTTCGACCGTGGTCAGCCGGTGCCGAGTGACAGGCGGGCGCTGCTGCTCGGCCGGGCACTCGGCGCGGTCGGCGCGACCCCGGCCGCCTCACCGGCGCTGATGCCGGACGCGGCCACGGTCTGTCAGTGCAACACGGTGAGCAAGGGCGCACTGGTCAGAAGCTGGCGCTCCGGCGCCCGGACCGTCGATGCGGTGGTGGCCGCGACCCGGGCCGGCACCGGATGCGGCGGATGCCGGGACGCGGTGAGCGGCATCGTCGACTGGCTCAGCCAGGCGGAATCGGTGGAGGTGACGCGATGAGCGGCGGTGAACTGGTCGTCATCGGCAACGGCATGGTCGGGCAGCGTTTCGTGGACGCGCTGCGCGCCC
This sequence comes from Micromonospora sp. NPDC003944, assembly GCF_053605225.1. Classification (NCBI taxonomy): domain Bacteria; kingdom Bacillati; phylum Actinomycetota; class Actinomycetes; order Micromonosporales; family Micromonosporaceae; genus Micromonospora; species Micromonospora sp. NPDC003944. Next base: position 16,115 of record NZ_JBSGIV010000058.1, on the reverse strand, counting down.
GCGACCCGCAGGGGAGCTGGCGGGTGACCGTGCTGGCCGAGGAGGGGCGCCCGGCGTACGACCGGGTGCGGCTCTCGGCGTACTTCGACGGGGTGAGCGAGAGCGACCTCAACCTGCACACCCCGCACGACGGGGTGCGGCTGCTGCTCGGCGAGCCGGCGACCGCCGTCGACCGGGACCGGCAGGTGGTGACCACCGCCGTCGGCGAGTACCGCTACGACGCGTTGGTGCTGGCGACCGGGTCGTACGCGTTCGTGCCACCGGTCGCCGGCACGGAGCTGCCGGGGGTCTTCGTCTACCGCACCCTGGACGACCTGGCGGCCATCCGGGAGTACGCCCAGGGCCGGCGGGCCGGCGCGGTGATCGGCGGCGGTCTGCTCGGTCTGGAGGCCGCGAACGCCCTGCGCCTGCTCGGCCTGAGCACCGACGTGGTCGAGTTCGCGCCCCGGTTGATGCCGGTGCAGGTGGACCAGGCCGGTGGCGCGATGCTCCGCCGTTACGTCGACGAGTTGGGCGTACGGACCCACCTCGGGGTGGCGACCACCGCGATCCGGCCCGGTCCGGACGGTGGTGTCGCGGCTCTGGAACTCTCCGACGGCACCGCGATCGACGCCGAGCTGGTGGTGGTGGCCGCCGGCATCCGGCCCCGGGACCAGTTGGCCCGGGACGCCGGTCTGCCGCTCGGCCCACGCGGCGGGGTGCTCGTCGACGCGACCTGCCGCACCGCCGACGAACGGATCTGGGCCGTCGGAGAGTGCGCGGCCGTCGACGGCACCTGCCACGGTCTGGTCGCACCCGGGTACGCGACGGCCGAGGTGGTGGCCGATCGACTTGTCGGCGGGGCGGCGACCTTCCCGGGCGCGGACACGGCCACCAAACTCAAGCTGCTCGGCGTCGACGTGGCCTCGTTCGGTGACGCCCACGGCGCGACCGACGGGTGCCTGGACGTCACGTTCACCGACCCGGCCACCCGGGTCTACGCGAAGCTGGTCCTCTCCGACGACGCGCACACCCTGCTCGGCGGGGTGCTTGTCGGTGACGCCAGCGCGTACCCGACGCTGCGCGCGAGTGTGGGCGGCCCGCTCCCGGCCGCGCCGCTGGCGCTGCTCGCCCCCGACGGCGGCGGCGCGGACGCCGGGGCGTTGCCGGGCACCGCACAGGTCTGCTCCTGCAACGCGGTGACCCGGGGCGACGTGGACGCCGCCATCGCCGACGGGTGCGCGGACGTGCCGGCGTTGAAGGCGTGCACCCGGGCCGGCACCAGCTGTGGCTCGTGCGTGCCGATGCTGAAGCAACTCCTGGACGCGGCCGGGGTGGCACAGTCCCGCGCGCTCTGCGAACACTTCGACGTCAGCCGTCAAGAGCTGTTCGAGATCGTCCGCGTACGAGGCATCCGCACCTTCTCCCGGCTGGTCGCCGAGCACGGTCGGGGCCGTGGCTGCGACATCTGCAAGCCGGTGGTGGCGTCGATCCTCGCCTCGCTGGGCAGCGGGCACGTGCTCGACGGCGAACAGGCGTCCCTGCAGGACACCAACGACCACTTCCTGGCCAACCTGCAACGCGACGGCAGCTACTCGGTGGTGCCCCGGATCCCCGGCGGTGAGATCACCCCGGAGAAGCTGATCGTGATCGGCGAGGTCGCCAGGGACTTCCAGCTCTACACGAAGATCACCGGCGGGCAGCGGATCGACCTGTTCGGGGCGCGGGTGGAGCAACTGCCGCAGATCTGGCGACGGCTGGTGAACGCCGGCTTCGAATCCGGTCACGCGTACGGCAAGGCGCTGCGCACGGTGAAGTCGTGCGTGGGCGAGACCTGGTGCCGGTACGGCGTACAGGACTCGGTCGGGCTGGCCGTCGCCCTGGAGCTGCGGTATCGCGGGCTGCGCGCCCCACACAAGCTCAAGTCGGCGGTCTCCGGCTGCGCCCGGGAGTGCGCGGAGGCGCGCAGCAAGGACTTCGGCATCATCGCCACCGAGACCGGGTGGAACCTCTACGTCGGCGGCAACGGAGGCTTCCGGCCCCGGCATGCCGACCTGTTCGCCACTGATCTGTCCACCGACGCGCTGATCACCCTGATCGACAGGTTCCTCATCTATTACATCCGCACGGCCGACCGGCTGCAACGCACCGCCGGCTGGATCGAGGCGATGGACGGCGGCCTGGACCACCTGCGCTCGGTGATCGTGGACGACTCGCTCGGGCTCTGCGCGGACCTCGACGCGGCGATGGCCCGACACGTGTCGTCGTACTCCGACGAGTGGCGTGACGTCCTGGACGACCCGGACCGGTTGCGCCGCTACACCTCCTTCGTCAACGCCCCCGACGTACCGGACCCGTCGATCACCTTCACCCGGGAACGCGGCCAGCCGGTACCCGTACGCGACCATCCCCCGACCGGAACCGAGCCGACCAGCCGTCGGCAACCGGTCACCCTCGGCCTACCGGAGGTACGGCGATGACCCAGACCCTGACGCTGACCTGGACCCCCGTCTGCCTGGTCGACCAGTTGGAACCGGACCGGGGCGTCGCCGCCCTGGTCGACGGGGTGCAGATCGCCCTCTTCCGAACCGTCGACGGGCTGTTCGCCATCGACAACCGCGACCCGGTCTCCGGGGCGTACGTGCTGTCCCGGGGCATCGTCGGCAGCCGCGGCGGGGTGCCGACCGTCGCCTCACCGCTGCACAAGCAGGTGTACGACCTGCGCACCGGGCACTGCCTCGACCTGCCCGGGGTCGCCGTCGCCCGACACGACGCGCGGTGTCGTAACGGGCTGGTCGAGGTGCGGCTGCGACAGGAGGCTTGATGCGGGAAGAACTGGCGGGCTTCACCATCGGGGTGACCGCCGACCGGCGGCGCGACGAGTTGGCCGCGCTGCTCGAACGCCGGGGCGCCCGGGTGGTGCTCGCCCCGGCGTTGCGGATCGTGCCGCTCTCCGACGACACCGAGCTGCGCGAGGCGACCCGCGCCTGCCTCGACCTGCCGCCGGACATCCTGATGGCCAACACCGGCATCGGCATGCGCGGCTGGCTGGAGGCGGCCGAGGGCTGGGGGCTGGCCGAGCCGCTGCGCTCCGTGCTGGCCAGCTCGTACGTGGTGGCCCGCGGCCCCAAGGCACGCGGCGCGATCCGGGCGGCCGGGCTGCACGACCAGTGGTCGCCGGCCTCGGAGAGCTGCGACGAGGTGGTCGACCACCTGCGTCGGCGCGGCGTGGCCGGGCAGGTGATCGCCATGCAGCTGCACGGCGAGCGGCAGCCCGAATGCACGCTCGCGTTGGAGGCCGCCGGTGCCACAGTCATCGAGGTGCCGGTCTACCGTTGGGCGCCACCGACCGACCCGGCACCGCTGCACCGGTTGATCGACCTGATCGCCGGCCGGCTTGTGGACGCGGTGACGTTCACCTCGGCGCCGGCGGCCGAGGCGTTGCTGCGGGCCGCCGGTGACCGCACCGACGCGGTGCTGGCCGCGTTACGCCGTGACGTGTTGGCCAGCTGCGTCGGCGCGGTGACCGCCGAGCCGCTGCTGCGGCGCGGGGTGCCGGTGAGCGCGCCCGGTCGGGCCCGGTTGGGCGCGCTGGTGCGGACCATCGTCGACGAACTGCCCCGCCGGACCGTGACGTTCAAGGCCGGTGGGCACCTGCTCACGTTGCGCGGACACGCCGCGGTGATCGACGGCGAGCTGCGGCCACTCGCGCCGGCACCGATGGCGGTGCTGCGGGCGCTGGCCCAAGCGCCGGGCCACGTGCTCTCCCGTACGGCCTTGCTGCGGACGCTGCCCAGGGGCGCCGACGAGCACGCCGTGGAGATGGCCGTCGCCCGTCTACGGGCCGGCCTGCGCGCGCCCCGCGTGGTGCAGACCGTGGTGAAGCGCGGCTACCGGCTCCGGGTCGACTGAGCGCGTCACGACCGGCTCGTGTGCCGGCCGTGACGCGACGGTTCAGCCGACCGGCGTCGGGAAGCCCCGCCCGTGCTCGGACTGGAGCCGGAGCATGGCGTGCTCGACCACCGTCACCAGCACCTGCTTGACCGAGTCCCGCTGCCGGGCGTCGGTCATCACCAGCGGCACCTGCGGCGAGATGGCGAGCGCCTCGCGAACCTCCTCCGCCTCGTACTGCGGAGCGCCGTCGAACTTGTTCAGCGCCACCACGTACGGCAGGTTGCGGTTCTCGAAGTAGTCGAGCGGGGCGAACGCATCGGTGATCCGGCGGGTGTCCACCAGCACGGCGGCACCCACCGCCCCCCGGATGATCTCGTCCCACATGAACCAGAACCGGGTCTGACCGGGCGTACCGAAGAGGTACAGGATCAGGTCCTGGGCCATGGTGATACGGCCGAAGTCCATGGCGACCGTGGTGGTCTCCTTGCCCGGCACCTTGGACGGGTCGTCGATGCCGACGCCCGCCGCGGTCATCAACGCCTCGGTGGTCAGCGGTGTGATCTCGGAGATCGCCCCGACCAGTGTCGTCTTACCGACGCCGAAGCCGCCCGCGACGACGATCTTCGCGGATACGATTCCCCGGCCCGGCCGCCCCCCCTGCGGGGTCATAGCCTGCGAAGTCCACTTAGCACCCTTCCAAGCAGTTCCATCCGCTCCTCGAACCCCTCGGCGGGAGCAGCAGTGTGTAACGTCAGCAGGCTCTCGGCCACCATGTCGGCGACCAGCACCCGGGCAACGCCGAGCGGCATCCGGGTGTACGCGGCGATCTCCGCCAACGACTGTGCGCGGCCCTCACAGACCGTGGCGATGCGGTGCTTGTCATGCCCGGCGAAGCGGGACTCGGCGACCTGGGTGAGAGAGGCGGTGAGGACGGCCTCGAGGGCGATGTCCTGCCGGGGCTCGGTACGACCACGGGTGACCGCGTACGGACGTACCAGCGCGCCACGCGGGTCAGCGCGTCGTTGGTCCATCCCCGATCACCTCCTCGTCCCCTGCGGAGTCGGCCTGCGCCGCCTCTCGTCCCTGGTCCGGCGCTCGGAACGAGCGCCGGCCTGCGGTGCTAAGAGCGCACCGCGTCGCGCGGCAGTGGCACCAGCGCGGCACCCACCCGCTCGACCAGCAGCGCCATCTCGTAACCCACCTGACCCACGTCGCAGCTGCGCGCGGCCAGCACGGCCATCGATGAACCATCGCTGATCGACATCAGGAAGAGGTACCCGCTGTCCATTTCGATAACTGTCTGCAACACCCCGCCCGCGCTGAACATCCGGGCCGCGCCCTCGGTCAGGCTCACCACCCCGGAGGTGATCGCGGCGAGCTGGTCGGCCCGGTCCCCCGGCAGATCCCGGGAGGACGCGAGCAGCAGCCCGTCGGCGGACACCGCCACCACGTGGGCGATGCCCGCCACGCTGTCGGCGAAGTTGGTGAGCAGCCAACCCATGTCCTGCATGGCAGCTGGCCTGTTCATCGGCTCTCCTTGGTCGAGGTGCTGTTCAGGTCCGTTCCGGCCGTCCGGCCGCGCTGCACGCCGCGGTGGTAGGCCGACAGCAGACCACGTACTTCGTCCGGGGTCCGCCGGCTGCGGTCCCGGCCGCTCTTCGGTTCGATGCCACCCGGCACGAGCTGCGCCTGCGGTACCCGCTTGGGCAACCCGGAGCGGGTGGTACCGGCCGGGGCCGGCTCGGCCGCCCGGCTGGCCCGGGACCAGCCCTCGTCCGCAGCCGTACGCCATGCCTCCGGGTCGGGTGCGGGCGCGGCCGGAGGCGTCCGGTCGACCGGGGGCGGGGTGTACGACGGCGGCGCCGACGACCGCGGCGTGAACCCGTCGGTGGTGGTGCCGAGGCCCCCGGCAGCCGGTGTGGTCGTGCCGTCGGCGCCGGCGTTGCCCGGGGTGCGGGTCGGCAGTTTGGGTCGGGCCGGCGCGGCGGCCGGCACCGCACCGGCACCCGGCTGGCCGCCGTTGCCGGTGCGCAGTCCGTTGTCGGCCGGCGCGGCGGTGGCGGGCGCGGGGGGCTCGTCGAAGTTGGGCCGGGTGAAGATCGCGGTGGCGTCGTCGCCGTGCGACCGGAACCAGACCGCCTCCATCTCCCGGAAGATCGGCGCCTCGGCGGGGAAGTCGGGCCGGGTGCTGACCGGCGCGGCGGGCACCGATGGTGCGGCCGCCGGAGCCACCGCGCCCGGCCCGGCGACCGGGCCGACCGGGAGGCCCTGGACACCGTGCCCATCCGGGGCGTCCCCGGCGGAACCGCGCCGAGGCAGCGGGTCGACGGTCGGGTAGGCCACGGTCGGGCTGCCTATCGACGCACCGCTGCCGAAGTCCGTCCGGGCCGGCGGAAGCGGGGCTGCCGGCGCCGGGGCGGCCGGCGCGGGTACGGGTGGCGCGGTCGAGCGCGGGCCGGTGTAGCCACCCGCCTGGACGGCCGGCGTGGTGTCGCGCGAGTCCAACGGCGACTGCCACTGGGCGGGAGCCGGAGTGCTGGTGCGCCACTGGTCGGGAAGCGTCGCCGCCGTCGTGGCGGCACCTGCGAACTGCTCGGCGTGACCGACCGGGGTGAGCGGGTTCTGCTCCACCGCCATCGGCTGACGCGGCCGGGTGAGCACCTGCTCGCGGCCCCGGTTGCTGGGCAGCAGCACGGTGGCGGCGGGCAGCGTCACCTGGGCGACGGTGCCGCCCTCGACGTTGCGGCGCAGCTCCACCCGAATGCCGTAGCGGGAGGCGAGCCGGCTCACCACGGCCAGACCCATCAGCCGGAACGCGGCCACGTCGACGCTCGGCGGGGCGGCCAACCGCCGGTTGAGCGAGTCGAGCTGCTCGTCGGTGAGGCCGAGCCCACGGTCCTCGATCTGGATCAGGACGTAGTCGCGGATCCGGCGACCGTCGGCGACGACCGTGGTGTTCGGCGGGGAGAACCGGGTGGCGTTGTCGAGGAGTTCGGCGACGAGACGTACCACGTCGTTGACGGCGTGTGCGGCCACCGAGATGTCGGTGTCGACGGTCCCGAACTCGATGCGGTTGTACAGCTCCACCTCGGACTGGGCGGCGCGCAGGACGTCCACCACCAACGCGTCGTCGCGGCGCGGTACGGCGGAGTCGGCACCGGCGAGCACCAGCAGGTTCTCGTCGTTGCGGCGCATTCGAGTGGCCAGGTGGTCCAGCTCGAAGAGCTGCGCCAGCCGCTTCGGGTCCTCCTCGCCGCGCTCGATCGCGTCCAGTTCGCCGATCATCCGGTCGACGAGGGTCTGACTACGACGGGCCAGGTTGAGGAACATCGCCGAGACGCTCGTGCGCAGGGCCGCCTGTTCGGCGGCGACCCGCACCGCCTCCCGGTGTACGACGTTGAAGGCCAGCGCCACCTGACCGACCTCGTCGCGGCTGTTGAGCTGGATGGGGTCGCGCACCTGGCGGACGATCTCGTCCACCCCACCGTCACCCACGCTGCCCATGTTCTGCAGCCGCTGCACCGCGTCCGGCAGGTCGTGGTTGGCCACCGAGAGGGCGCCCTCACGCAGCCTGCGCAGCGAGTGGTTGAGCGAACGGGCCAGCACCACGGCCAGCGACACGGCGATGATCAGGGTCAGCAGCACCAGCACCGACTCGACCACCGCCTGCCGGATGACGTCCGAGCGGGCCTCGTCGGCCTGCTGGAACAGTCGGTCCTGCAGTTGGATCTCGGCCCAGCGCATCAGGTCGTTCACCGCACCGATGGCCGCGGTGGCGTCCTGCGCTGTGACCAGGGGGCGCTGCCCGACCGAACGGGTGATGTCGGTGGCCACCCGGTCGGCGAGGCCGACCGCGTCACCGGAGACGGTGCTGTCGACGAGGGCGCGCTGCACCGGGTCGGCGGCCAGGGAGAAGGCGACCAGGGCCTCCTGCTGACTCGTCAACGTCGCCACGAAGGAGGAGAACTGCTCCGAGTCGAGCTGACCAGCCGACAGCGCGGTGAAGGCGACGGCCTCTTCCTCGGCGACGGAAGCCTTGGCGCGGGCGAAGGCGGAGACCGCGCGGCGGCTGTCCGCCAGGCTCTCGTCGCCGGGGAGTTGGGCCAGACCGTCGCCGTACGACACCAGGTCGGTGAGGATGACGCCGTAGCGGAGCACCGCCTCGGCCACCGCCATCTGTCGACGGTCCAGCACCTCCTGACGGGTGCCGTCCAGAGTGGCCAGGTGGCCGTCGATGGCGCCGAGCCGGTCCCGCAGGGCAGCCGGCACCTCGCCGACCCGGTTCCGCTCGGCGCGGTACTCGTCCACCTTCTGCTGCGTCTGGCGGACCCGCAGGTTGTACGCGTCGGCGGGCTGCTGCGGGTTGGCCAGGTAGGCGGCTGCGGCCATCCGTTCGGCCTGGAGGTCCTGGGTGAGGGCGCTGACGTCGATGGAGAGAGCGGTGAGTGCCCGGGCCTGGGTGGCGTCGAAGGCGCCCTCACCGACGGAGATCAGTCGGACCGTGGCCAGCGCGATCACCGCCGCCACCGGGACGACCAGAATCAGTGCCAACTTGGACCGGATCCGGGCGTCACGCAGCCTCGGCATCCGTCGGCGCGTACGCCGTCCGCTGTCGCCGAGTGCGGGCAGAGTCGTCGGTCCGGTGCTCACGACATCGCCTCCGTCGTTTCTTCCCCGCCTGAGCCGCCGAGCCATGCCGTAAGCGGAGGGGACCACGCGCGGCACGGCCGCGATTTCATCAGAGATGATCCTGTTTGGGAAGCCGCAGTGAGGTAGGAAACGGTCGGACGGAGCGCATCCCGTGATCCGGGCAACTGATACCTTCATTTCTGCAAGCCCCTGATCAGGGCATGTAACTCCAGAGTGGTCACGCGTGCATGCAAAGTGAGCTTTTGCAAACATTGCGTTACCCCAGCATGTGGGATGGCCGTCCCGAAAATGCTGCCGGGGTCCGCGCTTGACCACAGCGCCGGCCATTGGCAAGGTTTTGCAGGCTTCGCGCACACCGTACGGCAGAGGAGACCCCGTCCTCCACTGAGGACGGATTAGCGGCGGTGACCGGGCAGCGCCCGCGCCCGCACCTGGAGGACTGAGTTGAGCCCCATCCGCTCCGCGACCATCGCGGCGCTCGCATCGGCCGTAGTGGCCACCACGCTCACCGGCTGCCAGTTTGGTGAGGCGGAGCAAGACACGAGTCCGATCGTGATCGCCGCCGATCTCGAACTCTCCGGCGCCGCGGCCACGGTCGGCCAGACATACCAGCGGGCCCTGAAACTCAAGGTCGAGCAGTTGAACTCCTCCGGAGCACTGAACGGCCGGAAGATCGATCTCAAGGTCAAGGACAACCGTTCCGACGCCGCCGAGTCGCTTCGCAACATCGCCGACTTCAGCAGCGATTCTCAGGTCAGTGCCATCATCATGGGCGGCTGCAACGAATGCGCGCTCGGTGCCGTGGGGACCATCAACGAGAAGCGGATTCCCACCATTGCGCTCGCCGCTTCCGGCGCGATCGCCAGCCCGGCCGCTGAACGGCGCTACGTGTTCAAGCTGGGCCCCAACGCCCAGGACAGCGCCGCCGCACTCACCACCGAACTGCGCCGCAACAACATCCGCAAGGTGGGAATGCTTGTCAGCGACGACGCCTACGGCCAGGAGGGCGTGACCGCGCTCAAGAACGAACTGGACAAGGCCAACATCTCGCTCCGGCAGCAGCGGACCAAGACCACCAGCACCGACGTCAGCCAGCAGGTCCAGCAGCTCGCATCCGGCAAACCCGACGCGATGCTCTTCTGGACCCCGCCGGAGCAGGCGACTCTTGCCGCCACCAGCGCCCAGCAGACCAGTTTTCGTGGGGCGATCTACTTCGACGCGGGGGCGGCTGGGGACCTCTTCCTCGGCTCGGCGGCAAAGGCGACCGAGAAGGCCACGCTGATCTTCACGCAGACCATGGTCATCGACGACGTCATCGCGACCACGCCGGCCAAGGCGGCGCGGCGGCAGTGGTTCCAGGACTACACGGCCCGCTTCGGCGGCTACAACGGTTCGTCGTCCTTCGCCGCGGACGCCGTCCAACTGATCGCCGACGCCAAGCTGCGCGCCGGTGGTGAGAGCGGGAAGGTGAACCGCGACGGCATCCGGGACGTGCTGGAGACGTCCCAGATGGACGGCCTGTCCGGCCCGATCCGCATGACGCCGGACAACCACAGCGGTCTGATGCCGCAGGCGCTCACCACGCTCGTCGCCCGCAACGGCCGCTGGCGGTTGGCGGGGTAGACGCGCGGCTTCGACGGGAAGGGCCGGCCTCCATGTGGAGGCCGGCCCTTCGCGTTTCCTGGCAGCGTGTCAGTGGCTGCTCGTGGTTTCGCGGACCCAGGGAAGGGCGATCCGCTCGACGAGCAGGAGCGCCGAGTAGAGCAGGATGCTCACCAGCGCCACCAGCATGATCGCCGCCCAGGCGGTGGCGGCGTCGCCGACGCCGGCGTACTGGAGGATGACGTACCCGAGGCCCTTCTCACCGGCCTGGAACTCACCGATCACCGCGCCGATCGCGGCCAGTGGCATGGCCACCTTGAGCCCGACGAAGATCTGCGGCAGCGCGGCCGGGAAGCGAACCTTGCGGAACGCCTGCCAGCGGGACGCGTTCCAGGAACGCACCAGCTCGGCCAGGTCCGCCGGAGTGGTGGTCAGGCCGGTCGCGGTGGACAGCACGATCGGGAAGAAGCAGAGCAGGAACACCATGGTCAGGATCGGCTTCTGACCCCAGCCGAGCGCCACCACCAACAGCGGGCCCAGCGTGATCTTCGGCACCGCGTTCACCGCGACCAGCAGCGGGGTGAACATCCGCTCGACCGTGCGGGAGGTCGCCAGGGAGAGTCCGATCAGGACGCCGGCGGCAGCCGAGAGGGCGAAGCCGTACACGATCTCCAGCAGGGTGGCCCAGGTGTGCTCCAGCATCTGGGCGGGCTTGTCGACGAACGCGGTGAACACGTCGCCGGGCGGCGGCAGGGCAAACGGGTGGATCAGCTCCAGCCGGGCGACCAACCACCACACCGCCAGGGCGACCAGGAGACCCGCAGCGGGCAGCAGCGCCGCCCCGGCCCCGGCCCGGAGACCGGCACCTCGACCCGCGCGCCCCGCCTTGGTGCCGGCACTCGGGGGTGGGGGTTCCGCCACCGCCGGGTCCGCCGACCGGACGTCGGTCATCTCTGTCCTCCTCGAAATCCCACGGCCCGCCGGGGGCCGACGAGCGACGGGGGTACGCCCCACCGGAATCGGCGGGACGTACCCCCTGGTGACGACCGGACGATCAGGCCTTCGGCGCGAGGCTGAAGTCGATGATCTGCTCGGGGGTGATGTTCTGCTTCAGCGCGCCGGCGCCCTGCAGGATCGCGATGCTCTTGGCGACCCGACCGCTGTCCAGGGTGCCGATCGCGGTGCCGGTGTTGCCGGAACGGACGTACGCGGCCATCAGCTCCAGCTCGGCGGCGGCGGAGACCGGGTTGGTGGCGTCGACGTTCTTCTTCAGGATGTCGGCGGCCTCCTTCGAGTTCGCCAGGCTGTACTCGAGGCCCTTGAGCAGCGCCGCGGTGAACTTCTTCACCATCTCGGGCTTCTCCTTGGCGGTCTTGGAGGAGGTGATCAGCACGTTGCCGTAGAGGTCCTGCATCACGTTGCTGTACGGCAGCATGATGGCCTTCTTCTTGGCCACACCCTCGATCGTCGGCTGACCGACGACGAACTGGCCGATGCCGTCCACCGACCCGTTGGCCAGGGTGCCGATCAGGTTCTGCGCCTCACCGTTGACCCAGGTCACCTTGGTCGCGTCCACCCCGGCGAGCCGGGCGTACGTCGGGAAGAGGTTGCGGACCACGGAACCGGGAGTGTCGGCGAGCTTCTTGCCCTCCAGGTCCTTCGGCGAGCTGATGTTCTTGCCCTCGACGGTGGCGATGCCCGCCATGGTGCGCTGCTGGATCGCGGCGACGGCGGTGAAGTCCTTCGCCTGGCCGTTGCCGAGCTGGAGCAGGCCGCCGGTGAGGTCGATCGGGCCGAAGTCGGCCTGACCGCCGACGATGGTCTGGATCACGCCTCCGGTGCCCTGACCGGCTTTGATGTCGACCTCGAAACCGGCCTCCTTGAAGAAGCCCTTGTCCTTCGCCACCCAGGCGTAGGAGTCACGGCCGAAGTTGCCGAACGAGGTGAGGTAGGTCACCTTCTCCAACTTGCCGCCGTCGCCGCCCTTGGCATCGTCGGCCGAATCCGACCCGCTGCTGCAGGCGGAGACAAGGGCGAGGGCGGTGGCCAGCGCGGCCGTCGCGACCGTACGGGTCAGCCTTCTCATCAGTGCACCATGTCCTTTCCGACCGGGGCCGGCAGGCCACCGGAGGGGGTTGTTATGACGGGCCGGCGGGAGGGGTGGAAGCCGGGCGCCGCCGTCGTGGGGGGATTCTTCGCGGGCACAGCGTACGAGAAACCCACAGTCCCGACGCCAGGCGCATCGGGTTGCGGAACGGAAACAACCTGACGACCACCCCAGCCGGTGTCATACCTCGACAGGGCGGCTAGCCTTTGTCGGATTCCTGACCGTCGACTCAGCGGAGGTACGCCGGAGATGATCCGACTGTCCGGGGTGTCCCGTACCTTCGAGGGCCGGTACGGCCGGGTCGAGGCGCTGCGCGGCATCGACCTCGACGTCGCCGAGGGCGAGTTCGTGGCCGTGCTCGGCCGCTCCGGCTGCGGCAAGTCCACCCTGCTGCGGCTGATCGCCGGGCTGCTGCCACTGAGCGCCGGTGAGATCACCGTCGCCGGTACGCCGATCACCCGACCGCGCCAGGACATCGCCATGCTGTTCCAGAAGCCGGCGCTGCTGCCCTGGCGCACCGTGCTGGACAACGTCCTGCTGCCGGTGGAGATCTTCGGCTGGAGCCGCGGCAAGCACCGTGAGCGGGCTCGGCAACTGCTCGACGTGGCCGGGTTGGCCGGCTTCGAGAAGCGGCTGCCGCACGAACTCTCCGGCGGCATGCAGCAGCGGGTGTCGCTGTGCCGGTCGTTGATCGGTGAGCCCCGGGTGATGCTGATGGACGAGCCGTTCTCCGCGCTTGACGCGCTCACCCGCGAGGAACTCTCCGGCGAACTCCAGCGGGTGCACATGGAGAACAAGCCGACGATCGTCTTCGTCACCCACTCGATCGACGAGGCGGTGCTGCTCGCCGACCGGGTGGTCGTGCTGAGTCCGCGGCCCGGACGGATCCGCAAGGTCGTCGACGTGGCCATCCCCCGGCCCCGCACCCTGGGCCGCAACGCCCACCTGGCCGACGTCGCCCAGGTCAGCGCAGATCTGCACGAACTGCTGATGGAACGCGAGCAGCCGGCCACCGCCGGCGCGGAAGGACACTGACCATGCGGGTTTCGGTCTTCACCGAGCCGCACCGTGGCGCCAACTACGACACCCAGCTCCGGTTCGCCCGGCTGGTCGAGGCCTGCGGTTACGAGGGCTTCCTCCGGGCCGACCACTACCAGGCGATGGGCGCCGACCCGGGCCTGCCCGGCCCGACGGACGCCTGGCTGACCCTCGCCGCGCTGGCCCGGGAGACCGAACGGATCCGCCTCGGTACCCTGGTGACGTCCGCCACGTTCCGCCTGCCCGGCCCCCTCGCGGTGATGGTCGCGCAGGTCGACCAGATGAGCGGTGGCCGGATCGACCTGGGCATCGGCGCCGGCTGGTACGAGCGCGAGCACACCTCGTACGGCATCCCGTTCCCGGCGGTCGGCGAGCGCTTCGACCGGCTGGCCGAGCAGCTCGAGGTGATCACCGGGTTGTGGGCGACCCCACCGGGGCAGACCTACACCTTCACCGGCGACCACTACCAACTGGCGGACGCCCCGGCCCTGCCCAAGCCGGTGCAGGTGCCCGGGCCACCGATCATCGTGGGTGGGCGCGGCCCCAAGCGCACACCCGAACTGGCCGCCCGCTACGCCGACGAGTTCAACATGCCGTTCAAATCCGTGGCCGTCACCGCCGCGGCGTACGACCGGGTGCGTGAGGCGTGCGAGCGCACCGGACGGACGGAGTCCGGGCGGGGCCCGTTGGTGCTCTCCGCCGGGATCGTCGTCGCCATCGGCCGGACCGACGCGGAGGCCCAGCGTCGGGCCGCGCCCCTGCACGAGAAGAGCGCGCTGCCACCGGAGGACCCGGTGGTCGGCTCCCCCGCGCAGCTCGCGCAGCGGATCGGTGAGTTCGCCGCGATCGGCGCCACCCGGGTCCACCTACGCCTGATCGACTTCGATGATCTCGACCACCTTGAGCTGATCGCCGCCGAGGTGCTGCCGCAACTGGACGGAGCACGATGACCGACGTGATCGACGGAACCGAACTCGGACCTGTGGGTCAGGAGATCGTGTACGAGAACGACCGGGTCCGGGTCTGGCACATCCGCCTCGAGCCGGGCGAGCGGCAGCCGCTGCACCGGCACGACCACCCCTATCTGGTGGTGGCGATCGAGGGTGCCAAGAACGTCGTCCAGACCGTCGACGGCACCCGGATCGACGCCGACGAGCCCACCGGCGGGGTGGTCTACCGGGACCCGGGCGCCGTACACATGCTGACCAATGTCGGGGATACGACTTACCTGGCCCGGCTGGTCGAACTCAAGTAGACCCGCCGATGGCCACCGGCGTGCCGCGCGGCGCGCCGGTGGCGATCGGGTGTACCGGATGCGTAACGTGCCGGACATGGCCTTTCGGACCTGGGGCAGACTGCTGCTCACGGCGCTCGGGGTGAGCGTGCTGGCCGGAGCCGGCCAGCTCGGCGTCGCGTACGGTTTCGGCATCGTCCGCCTGACCGGCGCATTCACCGGCACGACCGTCAACCAGTGGCCGGCCCAGCTGGTCTGGGTGGGCTGGTTCGCCGCCAACGCCGCCGTCGCCGGTGCCGTCCTGACCGGCCGCCTCGCCCGCCGTGACGCCCCGGCCGCGAGCACCGGCCGGCAGTTGGCGGTCGGTGGCGCGGCAGCGCTCGGCGCGACAGTCATCGCCCCGCTCTGCATGCAGCCGGCTCGCGCCGCGGAGCTGATCTCCGTGGACCCGGTCTGGGCGGTGGGCATCTGCGCCGTGGTCGGTGCGGTCATCGGGGCGGGCGCGGCGATCGCCGTCCTGTTCCGACCCGAACTCGGCTGGAACATGGCGGCCGTGTCCGGCGCGGTCTGGCTGCTGGCGCTGATCTCCGTCCTGCCGTCGCTCGGCACGACGGGCCCACTGCCGACCGTCCGACTCGGCGTACTGGAACCGAGCTGGCTCGACGACGCCGCCGCCCAGCGGCTGGCGCTGCTCCTGCTGCCCATCGTGGCGCTGCTGGCCGGGGCGGCGACCGCCGGGCTGGCCCGCTGGCGGGGCCAGGCCCCACTCGTCAGCGGCGCCACCGGGGTTGCCGGTCCGGTGCTTGTGGCGTTCGCCTACCTGACCGCCGGTCCGGGCGACGCGGTGGACCGCTACCAGGCCACCCCGTACTACGGTTCGCTTATCGCGATCCTCGCCGGTGCACTCGGTGCGGCCGCCGCCGCACTGCTGCGCCTGCCGACGGGCACCCGCACCCCCGACCCGGAGGCGATCGAGCCCTCCGCGATCCTGCGCCCGCTGCCCGCCGGCCCGGCGCTGCCCGGCGCCGCGTCGGCGAACGACAAGGACGCCGACGAACGCACCGACACCGAGACGACGAACGCCGAGCTGGCCACCACGCAGCCCGGCGGTGTCGTTGCGGGTCCGTGGGCCACAGGCGACAACGATGGCGTACGCACCGTCCCGGCCCACTGGGACTGGCCTTCGACCACGGCGAGCGGCCAGCACGGTCCGACTCCCGCCGCTCCGTCGTCTCCCGCCGGTTCGACTCAACGCGCGGCCTGGCTGACCGCACCGACAGGTGAGTTCACCGCCGCGGGGCAGACGCCGTCGGCGGATGGTGGTGCCTCCGCGCCGACCGAGCCCTCGGTGAGCACCGACACCACCCCGACCAGCGCCGACGCCGCGACCCCGACGAGCGGGCCAGCGGTCGACGAGCCGACCGGCAGCACGGCGACGGGCAGGAGCGGCAAGCCGACAGGTGGGCGCACCACCCGCAAGGCAGCCGCCCCCACCGCCACCGCCACCGCCACCCCGACCGGCCCGACTGACCCGGACGCGCCCGCCGCAGGCCCGGCCGCCGCAGGCCCGACCGCCGCAGGCCCGACCGCCGCAGGCCCGACCGCCGCAGG
>NZ_JBSGIV010000057.1:0-48342 GCF_053605225.1 Micromonospora sp. NPDC003944 | reverse complement strand
ACCCGGCTCTCGTCGTAGCGGTCCATCGGCGCGTTGGCGAGCGCGGCGGTGATCGCCTGGCAACGGGCCGCGGAGAGCAGCCCCGGTGGAGCGAACTGTCGACTCAGGCCTCGGCCGAGTCCTCCCGGAGGTTCTTCACCAGGTTCGGGTCGACCGGGACGCCCGGACCCATCGTGGTGGTCAGGATGACCTTGCGGAGGTACTTGCCCTTGGCCGCGGACGGCTTGGCACGCAGCACCTCGTCGAGCACCGCGGCGTAGTTGTCCACCAACTGGCCCTCGGTGAAGGAGGCCTTGCCGATGATCAGGTGCAGGTTGGAGTGCTTGTCCACCCGGAAGGTGATCTTGCCGCCCTTGATGTCCTGCACCGCCTTGGTGACGTCCATGGTCACCGTGCCGGTCTTCGGGTTCGGCATGAGACCGCGCGGGCCCAGGATCCGCGCGATCCGGCCGATCTTGGCCATCTGGTCCGGCGTGGCGATCGCCGCGTCGAAGTCGAGCCAACCACCCTGGATCCGGGCGACCAGCTCGTCGGTGCCCACCTCGTCGGCACCCGCGGCGGCGGCCTCTTCGGCCTTCGCGCCGCTGGCGAACACGATCACGCGGGCGGTCTTACCGGTGCCGTGCGGCAGGTTGACCGTGCCGCGGACCATCTGGTCCGCCTTGCGGGGGTCGACGCCGAGGCGCATGGCGACCTCGACCGTGGCGTCGAACTTGACGTTGGTGGTCTCCTTGGCCAGCTTCACGGCCTCGGAGGGGGTGTAGAGCTTCGACCGGTCGATGACATCGGCGGCCTTGCGGTAGCTCTTGCTGCGCTGCATTGCTGATTACTCCTGTGGTCTCTGGCGGGCCGCTCGGCGCGGGCCCTCCCACGGTCGGAACGTTGGTCGGGGCCGACGTCAGTCGTTGACGGTGATGCCCATCGACCGGGCGGTGCCGGCGATGATCTTCTCGGCCTGCTCGAGGCTGTTGGCGTTGAGGTCGGCCATCTTCTTCTCGGCGATCTCACGCAGCTGGGCACGGCTGACCGCGCCGACCTTCTCGGCCTGCGGAACGCCAGAACCCTTCTGCACACCGGCGGCCTTGATCAGCAGCCGGGCGGCGGGTGGGGTCTTCAGCACGAACGTGAAGGACCGGTCCTCGTACACGCTGATCTCGGCGGGGACGATGTCGCCCCGCTGGGACTCGGTCTGCGCGTTGTAGGACTTGCAGAACTCCATGATGTTCACGCCGTGCTGGCCGAGCGCGGGGCCGACCGGCGGCGCCGGCGTGGCCTGGCCCGCCGGCAACTGAAGCGTGAACGTCTTGACGAGCTTCTTCTTCGGAGGCATGTCACTTCCTGGGGCTTGGAGCTGGGAAAATGCGGCTGTCGCCGCCCTCGGGCGCGCACGGTCAGCGCGGTGCGACAGCGGCGACATTCAAGAGTAGCGCAGGCCGCAGCCCACTCGTCCGCCGAGGTCGAGCGAGAGCGCGTACGCCGACGTCGGCGGCGGGTCGGACCCGCCGCCGACGACCAGTCAGATCTTGGCGACCTGGTTGAAGTTGAGCTCCACCGGAGTCTCGCGACCGAAGATCGACACCAGCACCTTGAGCTTCTGCTGGTCGGCGTTGATCTCGCTGATCGTGGCCGGCAGCGACGCGAACGCGCCGTCGGTGACGGTGACGGAGTCGCCCACCTCGAAGTCGAGGACCTTGATCTCCGGCTTCGCCTTCTTCTGCTCGGTCTCCACAGCGGGCGCCAACCACTTCAGCACCTCGTCGAGCGAGAGCGGAGCCGGCCGGTCGGCCCGGTCGGTCGCCCCGACGAAGCCGGTCACGCCCGGGGTGTTCCGGACACAGGAGTACGACTCGGCGGTCAGCTCCATCCGGACGAGGATGTAACCCGGGAAGACCTTGGCCTGGATCTGCGAACGCTTACCGTTCTTGACCTCGACCTCTTCCCGGGTCGGCACCTCGACCTGGTAGATGAAGTCCTCCATGTCGAGGCTCGTGATCCGGGTCTCGAGGTTGGTCTTGACCTTGTTCTCGTAGCCGGCGTACGAGTGCACCACATACCAGTCACCCGGTGCGTAACGCAGCTTCTGGCGCAGCTCGGCGACCGGGTCGTAGTCCTCGTCCGGCGCAGGCTCGGTGGTGGGGAACTCCGGCTCGCTGGCGGCCTCAACCGACTCGTCACCAGCCGCCGTCGCGACCGTGGACTGCTCGTCCACCGGTCCGGCGGTCTCGTCGTACTCAGGCACGCTCGCTCACTTCCGTCACTATGGCTGGAGGCAGCCGGTCAGTCCGAGTTGCCAAAGACAAACAACACGACCTTGGCGAAGCCGAAGTCCAGCACACCCACGATCGTCAGCATCACCGCGACGAACGCCACCACCACGGCGGTGTAGGTCAGCAACTCCTTGCGGGTCGGCCAGATGACCTTACGCAGTTCGGCTACGACCTCGCGGAAGAACCGGGCGATGCGGCCGAAGACGCCCACCCGACCCGTCTCCGACCGAGTGGTCGGCCGGCTGTCCGCCGACTCCGCCCGGGCACGGGACCGCGTGGCGGTGCCTCCCCGGGAAACCGGCTCGTCCGCGCTGGAGGCGTCGTCGTCGGCTACCTCGTCGACGACCTCGTCGTCCAGACGATCGTCGCCGGCGTCCTCGCCGTGCCGCTTGTTGTCGGCCACTTCGCCCTCCGTCGCGGAATCTTGGGTCGCACGCCGAGTGGCGTACGCGGCGCTGGTCACGCCGGCCGGACCCAACCGTCCCGCGACGGGCCGCGGCCGGTGGATCACCGGAGGGCCCGAATGCCTCGGGCCACCCCGCCGATGCCACCACCACGGGCCGGACGCCGCCGAGCTGGCGGCGCGACCCACGGGAACGGTCAGGCCTCAGGCGCAGGGGTGACAGGACTTGAACCTGCAGCCTGCGGTTTTGGAGACCGCTGCTCTGCCAATTGAGCTACACCCCTATGTGACAACACTCGCCCCACGCGGTCACACACGACCGAGCAGGGGTCACTTGCCCCACGGCGGACCAGTGTACGGGTAGCCGCCCGACTTTCCCAACCGGTCTCTCCACCACGCGTGGCGGGCTCGGTTCAGCGTGTCGTCCGGATGGTCGCCCGCGCCTGCGACAGCACCTTGTCACCCAGGCAGGTGGCGGTCACCTCGAGTCGGGTGAGACCGTCCTCGGTCACCTCACGGACCCGCGCGGTGACCTCGATCTCGGTCCCCTGGTCGTCGTCCGGGACCACCACCGGCCGGGTGAAACGCACGCCGTACTCGACCACCGCGTCCGGCGACCCGGCCCACTCGGTCACCGCCCGGCCGACGAGCGCCATGGTGAACATGCCGTGGGCGATCACCCCGGGCAGACCCACACCTGTGGCGACCCGGTCGCTCCAGTGGATCGGGTTGAAGTCGCCCGAGGCGCCGGCGTAGCGGACCAGGTCCGCGCGGGTCACCCGAAACGTCTGTGCTGGCAACTCCATCTCAGGCCTCCCCGCGAATGACGTACCTGGCCCAGACGGCGACCACGGGTTCCCCGCCGACGGTGCTCACGTCGGTGCGCGTGGTCAGGAAGCCGTGCCCACCCCGGGTGCTGACGTCCTCGATCGTGTTGGTGCAGACCAGCTCGTCCCCTGCGACCACCGGCCTGGTGTACGCGAACCGCTGGTCCCCGTGCACCAGGCGGCTGTAGTCGACACCCAGGGCCGGGTCCTCGATGATCTGGCGGCTCGCGGCCATCGTCACGATCACCGGGAACGTCGGCGGAGCCACCACGTCCGGGTGGCCCAGCGCCTGCGCGGCCTCCGGGTCGTGGTGGGCCGGGTCGGTGGCACCGATGGCGCTCGCGAACTCGCGGATCTTTTCTCGGCCCACCTGGTAGGGGGCGGTCGGCGGATACGTCCGGCCGACGAAGGAAGGGTCCAGAGGCATGCCGCGAACCTACACGGAAAGGCCAATCGCCGACCTG
Source organism: Micromonospora sp. NPDC003944 (assembly GCF_053605225.1). Taxonomy (NCBI): domain Bacteria; kingdom Bacillati; phylum Actinomycetota; class Actinomycetes; order Micromonosporales; family Micromonosporaceae; genus Micromonospora; species Micromonospora sp. NPDC003944. The sequence continues at coordinate 44,381 of NZ_JBSGIV010000057.1, read as the reverse complement.
ATCGGTAGGCAGCGGCGGAGCCGCGCCAAACCGGTCAGATCGGCGATTGGAAAGCTTCGACAGCGGCCGGCTCTGAGGCCGGCCAGAAGTCAGCGGGTCTCGCGGTGGACCGTGTGCCGACCGTCGCGCGGGCAGAACTTCTTCAGCTCGATGCGGTCGGGGTCGTTGCGCCGGTTCTTGCGCGTGATGTAGTTGCGCTCCTTGCACTCCACACACGCCAAAGTGATCTTCGGCCGGACATCGGTAGCCTTCGCCACGGCGGAGTGCCTTCCTCGCTAACGGAAACAACTACGACGCGCCAGCCTAGACGCTGACAGCGCGGACATGCAAAGTGGGCGCCAGAAGCGCCCATTCTTACGACCACCGGCAACGAGCCCGGAAGACGAGAGTAGCGGTGGCCGGACTTGAACCGGCGACACAGCGATTATGAGCCGCTTGCTCTACCATCTGAGCTACACCGCTGCGATGGGTCCAGCTGAACCCTCGAGCCCCCTTACGGAATCGAACCGTAGACCTTCTCCTTACCATGGAGACGCTCTGCCGACTGAGCTAAGGGGGCCTGCGCGATCTCCCCGTGGGGCGCGCAGGAGTAAGAGTACACGGCCCGGCTCGACAGGTGAAATCGGATCCCCGGTGAGTGTCCGCGCCCTGCTCAGGGCACGACTCGGAGGCGCGGCAGCTCCCCGTTGGAGATCGTCTCCGGCTCGACCTGTGCGCCGAACCAGGCCGCCAACCGCTCGTACGGCAGCGGCCGGCTGAACAGGAAGCCCTGCCCGATCTCACAGCCGATGTCCTGGAGAAGCTCCAGGGTCAGCTCGCTCTCCACCCCCTCGGCCACCACGGCCAGACCGAACTGCTGGGACAGGGTCACCACCGCGTTGACGATCGCCAGGTCCCCCGGGTCGGTCGCCATGCCCTGCACGAAGGAGCGGTCCACCTTCACCTCGTGCACCGGCAGCCGGCGCAGGTGCGCCAGGGACGAGTCCCCGGTGCCGAAGTCGTCCACCGACAGCCGTACGCCGAGATCCCGCAGCCGTTGCAGGGTGGGGATGGGCCGGTCCGTGCCGTCCAACACCCCCGACTCGGTGATCTCCAGGGTGAGGCGCTGCGCCGGCACCTTGTACTCGGTCAACAACTCCTGCACCCGGTCCGGGAAGTGCTGGTCGATAAGCGTCCGAGCCGAGAGGTTGACCGCGATGGGCAGCGGCTGGTCGGCAAGCGCCCAGTCCCGGCTGCGACGCAGACCCTCGCGGAGCACCACCTCGGTGAGGCGGCTCAACTGGCCGGTGTGCTCGGCCACCGCCACGAAGTCCTCCGGAGCGACAGTGCCGTGCGCCGGGTGCTCCCACCGGGCCAGACACTCGACACCAACCAGGCGTCGGTCCCGCAGGGTCACCTTGGGCTGGAAGTAGACCTCCAGCTCGTCCTGGTCCAGTGCGCGGCGCAGGTCGCCAGCCAGACCCAGCCGGCGCAGCGAACGCGACTCCAGCGCGGGGTTGAACAGCTGCACACTGCCCGGCACCGACTTGGCCGCGGTGGCGGCGAGGTCGACCCGAAGCAACAGGGTCGCCGCATCGCTGCCGTGATCCGGGTGTACGGCCACACCGACTGCGGTGTTCACGTCGAGGGTGAGCGCGTCGAAGACCATCTCGTCGCGGATCTGGTCACGCAGTTGGGCGGCCAACTCAATCGCGGCCTCGGTGCTCTCCAACCGCAGCGTCACCAGGAACTCGTCCCCGCCGGCACGGCCCACCAGAGCCGACGACGGCGCGCTGGCCCGTAACCTGTTGGCGACCTCGATGAGGACCTTGTCACCCGCCGCGTGACCCAGCGACTCGTTGACCTGGCGCAGCCCGTCGACGTCGAAGAGCAGCAGGGCCACCACCTCGCCGTCGGTACGGAACTTGACCGACTCTTCGAGCGCCGCGGTGATCCGCCGTCGGTTGGGCAGCTTGGTCAGGGCATCGTGGTACGCGTCGTGTCGCAGCCGATCGACGAGCCGCGAATTTTCCAGGGCCACCGCCGCGTGCGCGGCCACCGTCTCCAGGACGGCGATGTCGGCGGGCGTGAAGTGGTTGCCGTCACCGAGACGGTTGGCCACCTCGAGGGTGCCGATGACCACCTGACCCGACCGCAGCGGCACCACCACCGCGTCCTTGATCCGCCGTTCGGCCAGGTCAGCGCGGAACTCAGCGTCAGTGGTCACACCGCGGCCGACGGCGACGGTGCGACGGGTGTCACGGGCCCGCTCCCGGATGGTCGGCGGGGTGAGCGCCAGGTCGAGCAGACCGCGGTCGTCCACTCGGGCGGTCAACAGGGTCTCCGGGTGCCAACCCTGGGCCGGGAGCCACAGCGTCGCGTACTCCACCTGCATCAGAGCGCGGACCCGGCCGAGCAACGCGTCCGCGAGCGTGCCGCTGTGCCCGCTCTCCACCACCGCGCGGGTCAGGTCGTACAGGTCGGTGAGGGTGCGGTGCTGACGGAAGAACTGGGCGTAGGCCCGGTAGACCAGGGCCAGACCGGCACCGAGGGCGGCGAGTAGGAGCAGCGACCACCACGTGTTCTCGACCAGGATCAGGACGATCAGGCCAACGGACACGTTGATAGCTGCGGTGAGCACCGCCGGGGTGGCGGTACGCAGCGTCCCACGCCCGGTCTGCCAACCGTGCAGCAGCGTGTGCACGGCGGCGACACTGGCGTAACTGACCAGGATCACCATGCTCACGGCGGCGAAGATGCTGCCCCAGGTGCTCGGCCCCACTCCCTCGATGGGCGGGAGCGCCTGGAGCACCAGAACGGCCAGTGACGTCCCGGCCGCGGCCCGCGCCACGTTGAACCACACCTTGGGCGCCGAGAACCGCTGCCGGGTGTGGGTGATGAGCGAGCTGAGGGTGTAGATGACGACTACCGTCAGCGGCGGCAGGAAGTAGAGCGCGAGGACCATCGGCAGCTCGGTGAGCGTGACACCGATCGTCTGCCGCCGAACGACCAGGCTGAGCAACGGCAGACCGGCCGCGATCATGAGGACGAGGAGAAGGGCCGCCTCCGGCCAGTCACCGATCGGCTCCTTGGCGACCAAACCCGTGATGGTGGCGCAGGTGACGGCAATCAGAGCGAGGGGCGCGGTGATGATCCACGCGTCCTCGGACGACCTGCGCCGGGGTTGATCGCGACCGATCATGCCGCTCCTTCGGATTGACGCCGAGCGGTCACGGCACCGCCACGGAGCATTCCGTCAATGGCGCGGCATCCTCAACAGCCAACGTGGACGACCGACCCGAGGCGCCCAACTCACTGCCAAACGATGTCGCCAGTCCCCGGAGTCTGCCACACGATGTCGCCGTCCCGCCCGGTCTGCCAGACGATGTCGCCGGCCTGCACGCGCTGCCAGACGATGTCGCCAGCCTGCGAGCTGCCCCCTGCGTTGCGGAAGAGATCGACACCGCCGAGGCCGCTCACGAGTGCGGCAACGAGTAGAAGTGAGCCAAGCAGCCGGCCCAACCTACGACCAGACATGATTGCTCCTGTCGGAAAGTGTCGTGGGGATAGTGGAGGTTCCACGATCGTGCCACAGCGCAGACAGCCAGAGAAGTGATGGAGGCTCGACTGGCCCCACCGTCTGTGACTTCCCGCCGTTCGGGCCACCGCCCCCGTCGCACCGGGCCAGATCACAAGCCTACAGAGCAGATCACCGCTTCAGAGAGCGTCGATTACGACCTTCAACACAATTCGGCGCTGCCACAACGGAGCTGTCAAATCTGACGCTTCGGTCACTCTGCGTGATGCTTCGATGAGGTAGCTCATGCTCGCGCTCTGCGCCAGCCATCGACCACCATACCGGGTCTTCGCAAACGCGCCAGTACCTCGACGGATCCTTTCCAGGCGAGGTCGGACCGGGACGATTCACAAGGAGCGCCCCTCCCGCCCACGGCGACCCTGGACGCGCGTCCGCCACCCGGACGGATGTGCGGGCGCGGGCTCAGACACTCCGCAGCGACCGGAACGCGGCGCGCACCTCGGCAGCAAAGAGTTCCGGTTCCTCCCAGGCCGCGAAGTGGCCCCCGCGGTCAACCTCGTTGAAGTACGACAGGCCGGGATAGACGGCCTCGGCCCAGCTGCGCGGAGCGGCCCAGATCTCGTCGGGGAACGTGGTGAGACCAAGCGGAACCGTGACCGGCGGCGGAGGCTGACCGGCAGCCATGGCCGCCACCTGAAACCGTCCAAACTCCCAGTACCACCGTGCCGGTGCCGGTGCCGGTGCCGGTGCCGGTGCCGGTGCCGGTGCCGGTGCCGGTCAGTAGAGCATGACGTTGTCGACAATGGACTCACGAATGAGGCCGCCCGCCGGCGCGCCATCGAGAAACGCACGGGAAATCTTGTAGTAGCTGTCGGTGTCGTGGTCGAACATCCAGGCAGCCAGCCCGGCCGGCGAGTCCAGCAGGGCGTACCCGGTGGTCTGCGGTCGGATGGACTGCTCCAGGAAGTAGCCGAAGACATCCTCCATGAACAGGTTCAGCGCGTCGTGCGCCGCGCGCTCCTGAGCAGACTCCCCCGGCAGCTGGTCCTTGATGCCGATCGCCCCGGCGAGCAGGTTGACGTGGATGCCGAGCAGCCCTTCAGGCCCCTGGCGCCCCATGGCGTCGGTGACGGCGGCCCCCACCGCCCCCTGCGCGACGAAGCGTGGGTAGCCGAGACGCTGCATCAGCACCGCCCAGGCACCCGCCATCCGGTTGGAGTCCCAGCCGGGCTCGGTCGGCTCACCGGAGAAGCCGTAGCCGGGCAGCGACGGCAGCACCAGACGAAACGCGTCCTCGGGAGAGCCACCATGCGCAGTCGGGTCGGTGAGCGGACCGACCGTCCCCGAGCAGCTCGACGACCGAACCCGGCCAGCCGTGCGTCACGATCAGCGGGAGAGCCTCACTCACGGCCTGGCCTAAACCAGCCCCAGCAATCAGCCTTATGAGCTTCACTTATCCGGGCATGATCGAACTGCCCACAACCAGTCGTCAACGACTGGACTCAGCCGGACTCCGCTAGATCAACGACAACGGCCCCCGATCAGCATCTCTGCTGGTCAGGGGCCGTGTCTGCACCTGGTGGCGGGTAGAGGATTCGAACCTCTGAAGCTTTCGCGACGGATTTACAGTCCGCTCCCATTGGCCGCTCGGGCAACCCGCCAGGGCACCCCACCGCGTCGCAACGCGGCGGCGGAAGCAAGAATAGCGGCTCCCCCCGGTGCCGACGCAACCGGGTACGGTCAGGGGGTCGTGTCGCTGGTCGGCGGCCGACGGCAGGCCCAGACCGCCGGACAGCAGGAGCAGAAACATGGCAGCGAACCCGTCGTTCGACATCGTGAGCAAGGTTGACCGCCAGGAGGTCGACAACGCTCTTCGGCAGGCGGAGAAGGAGCTCGCGACGCGGTTCGACTTCCGTGGCACCGGCGCTGAGATCTCCTGGTCCGGTGAGGAGGCGATCGGCCTTCAGGCGGAGACCGAGGAGCGGGTCCGCGCCGCGCTGGACGTGTTCAAGGAGAAGCTCGTCAAGCGGAACATCTCGCTGAAGTCGCTGGACGCTGGCGAGCCTCGCCCGTCGGGCAAGATCTTCAAGATCGACTGCAAGGTCATCCAGGGCATCGAGACGGACAAGGCCAAGGCCATCAGCAAGAAGATCCGTGACGAGGGCCCGAAGGGCGTTCAGGCGCAGATCCAGGGCGACCAGCTGCGCGTCACCGGCAAGAAGCGCGACGACCTGCAGGCCGTCATCTCGCTGCTCAAGGGCGAGGACTTCGGCGTCGCTCTACAGTTCAACAACTACCGCTGACAGCCGAACGCCTCGGCCCGTCACCGATTCGCCCTCCGCACCCGGAGCGCCCGGCTGAGATCGACTCGGGTTCCTGAGAACCGGGGCATCCGGGCGACTGGGACACCGCGCCTTTCAGGAACCCGAGTCGATCAAGGCGCGCTGGACCAGCTAACGCGCGCTGGACCAGCCAACGCGCGGGACCAGCCAAGCCAGGCAAGGCCAGCCAACACCGCCCACGGGCCGTCGACCGCCCCGCACCGTCAGGCCGGGACGGGTTGTTCGGTTCGTACCGCTGTGGTTTCCGCGCGGGCGATCGGCCCGGCGGGTAGTGCGGCGACCGCGGCCCCGACGGCGACCGCCGCCCCGGCGAAGAGGAACGCCCAGCGGACGCCGCCGGCGTGGTCCACGATCACACCGGCCACCGAGCCGCCGGCGGCGCTGGACGCCACCGCGACGGTGACCACCCAGGTGTACGCCTCGTTCAGCATGCCGGTGGGGGCGATCCGGCCGACAAGGGTGTTCTCCAGGGTCAGCGCGGGCGCGATGGTGGCTCCGCCGGCGACGAGCGCGACGCCCAACGCCAGTGGGGTGGGCATCACCGCGAAGACGGCGAAGGTGGCGGCCAGCGCGGCGAGCAGCAGGGCGAACTGCCGGGTCATGTTCGGTGCCGGCTTGCGGACGCCGAACCAGAGCCCACCGATGGCGCTGCCGACTCCCCAGACGGCTAGCAGCAGGCCGGCGAGGCTCTCCGGGTCGGCGGTGGTGTGGTCGCTCGCGAACGCCGGCACGATCACGCCGGCGGCGCCGAACGCGATGCCCAGGCCGGCCACGCAGATCAGCAGGGCCGGGAAGCCGGCGACCCGCAGTGGGCCGAGCCCGCGGGCGTGGTGCTCGCGGGGGTGTGGACGCCAGCCGCGCATGACCCGGCCGAGGGCCACGGCGGTCGTGCCGGCCAGGGTGACCACGGCGGCACCGACGAGGGCGGCCGCGGCGTCGGCGACGAGGACGAAGCCGGCGACGAGCAGTGGGCCGACGACGAAGACGATTTCGAAGAGCGTGGTCTCGGCGGCAAGCGCGGTGTTGCGGAGCGGGTATCGGCCCGAGTCGGGGCTGGTCAGGTCGTTCCAGGCGCCTCGGATGGCGGCGGTGAGCGGTGGGTAGGTGGCACCGACCACCCCCGAGGCGAGGTAGATGAGGGGGAGGGCGTCGTCGCCGGAGCGGCTGGCCAGCAGCAACCCGACGAGCGCCAGCGGGTGGGCGACGGCGGTGAGCAGCAGGACCGGGCTGGGGCCGACCCGGTCGGCGATCCGCCCGGCGATCGGGCTGAGCGCGGCACCGGCGAGGGCGTAGATGCCGCCCGCGATGGCGGCGAGCGAGTAGCGCCCGGTCACCTGCTCGACCACCAGGAGCAGCGCCAGCGGGGTCATGCCGATGCCGAGCCGCCCGATGATGCCGGTGATCAGCAGCATGGGCGCGCCGGGGATCCGCCAGATACCCAGGTACTGACGCAGCGCGGTCACCAGGAACCTCCCGAGGGTGTAATGAGCGTGAGCCGTTACGACCCTAACGCCACCACGCGGCCGGTAGACAGCGGAAATACAGCACTCCGCCCGTATCCGGCGCGGCCGGACACGGGCGGAGGCGGTGGATCAGTGGGTCAGCGCTGGAACTGCACCGGTCCCGAGTTGCGGGCCATCTGCTCCAGTCGGGCGACGCGGTCCTCCATCTTCGGGTGCGTGGAGAAGAGCGCCGCCACGCCGCCACCCCGGAACGGGCTGGCGATCATGAGGTGGGCGGTGCTGGTGAGCTGCCCCTCGGCCGGCAGGGGCCGACGTCGGGCCACCGCGTCGATCTTGCGGAGCGCGCTTGCGAGCGCCAGCGGGTCGCGGCTCAGCTCGGCGCCCGAGGCGTCCGCCTGGAACTCGCGACTCCGGCTGATCGCCAACTGGATCACCGTGGCCGCGATCGGGCCCAGGATCAGGGTGAGCAGCAACACAGCCGGGTTCGGGCGGTCCTCGTCGTCCCCGCCGCCGATCGGGATGAAGAAGGCGAGGTTGGCCAGCAGGGTGATGATGCTGGCCAGGCCGGCCGCCACGCTGGAGATCAGGATGTCCCGGTTGTAGACGTGGGACAGCTCGTGCCCGATCACACCGCGCAGCTCGCGGTAGTCGAGGACCTCGGTGATGCCCTGGGTCACGCAGACGGCCGCGTGCTGCGGGTTACGACCTGTCGCGAACGCGTTGGGCTGCGCGGTCGGGCTGACGTAGAGCCGTGGCATCGGTTGCTGGGCGTCGGTGGCCAGCTCCCGGACCATCCGGTACAGCTCGGGGAACTGCGCCTCGCTGACCGGTTGCGCCCCCATCGAGCGCAGTGCGATCTTGTCGGAGTAGAAGTAGGAAACGCCGTTCATGACCAGAGACACGAGGACGGCGATGACCAGGCCGCCGCTGCCGCCGAACCAGTAGCCCACCGCCAGGATCAGGGCGCTGAGCAGGCCTAGCAGCGCTGCGGTCTTCAGACGGTTGTGGTGCACGATGTCTCCTTCGGTGCACGGATCGCCGGGATCCGCTGACCGGTTCAACAACCCGGTACCCGCCAACCATCCGTTACAACGCTGAGAGTTGACTGAGACTGCACCCGCAGGTCAGGTCAGCGGCCGGCCAGGTCGAGCACCAACTGCGGGGCGACGCCGAGCACCACGGCGGCCACCGTCGCCACCGCCAGCACCACCGCCACCACCCCCACCAGGGGTACGGCCACAGCGCCGCCGCCGTTCGGGATGCCGACGGGGTTCGGCGCCCAGAGCGCGGCGGTCACCCGCAGGTAGTAGGCCAGCCCGATCACCGCGTTCAGCGCCACCACCAGCGCCAGCCAGGCGGCGCCACCGTCAAGCAGTGCCCGTACCACTGTCACCTTCGCGAACAGGCCAGCCAGCCCCGGCGGCAGACCGGCCAGCCCCACCAGCGCGAGACCGAGCGCCGCTGCCCGCCACGGGTGTCGGCGGGCCGCCCCGCGCAGGTCGTCGAGCGTGCCGCCGTCCGCGCCCGTCGGCCGCAGGGCGGTCACCCCGGCGAAGGCGGCCAGCTCCAACACCACAAAGAAGACGGCGTACGCCACGGCGGCCGCGTACGCGGCGGACCTCGCCTCGTCGGTGCGCCCGGCGGCGAGCGCCAACGCGCCCAGTGGGGCGAGGATGTACCCGGCCTGTGCGACTGACGACCAGGCGAGCAGCCGGACGGTCCGCCGCTGACGCAGGGCGACCAGATTGCCGACGGTCATGGTGAGCACGGCGAGCAGGGCGAGCACCGGCCCGGTCTGGTCCGCCGGCAACGCCCGCTGCACCACGACGAGCAGGGCGACAAGGCCGCCAAGCTTCGACGCCGTGGACAGGTACGCGGCCACCGGCAGCGGCGCACCGTCGTAGGTGGCCGGCGCCCAGGCGTGGAACGGCACCGCCGCCACCTTGAAGGCCAGGCCGACAAGCAGCACCGCCACCGCGGCGGTGGTCAACGGCAGGTCCCGCACCTCCGGCTGCTCGGCGAGCAACGCGCCGAGCCGGTCCAGGTGCAGCCCACCTGACACCGCGTACAGCAGCGCCGCACCGAGCAGGGTCAGCGTGGTCGCCACCACGCTGACCACGAAGAACGTCAACGCCGCCTCGGCACTCGCGAGGCTTCCCCGGCGCAGGCCGACAAGCACGTACAGCGGCAGGGTCAGCGTCTCCAGGGCGACGATCAGGGTGATCAGGTCACCGGCCGCACCGAGCACCACGCCGCCAGTCATCGAGCAGGCCAGCAGGAAGCAGTACTCCCCCACCGGCGACCGCCCAGCCAGAAGCGCAGGTACCGACAGCCCGAGCACGCCCAGGGTGAGCAGCGCGACCACCACGCCGACCAGGGCGGCGCGACCGCCGAAGATCCACGAGCAGTCGGCGCCGACACAGAACGTCCGCCGCTCCCCCGCCGCGCCGACAAGCGCGGACCCGACGGCGGTGCCGAGCGCGCCGAGCGAGGCCACCGCCATCGTGGCCCGGGGCCGGGCCAGCAACAGGTCAGTGACGAGCACGAGCACGGCCGTGCCGGCGGCCAGGTAGGCCGGCAGCAGCGCGACGCTGTCCACGCTCTGCACGCCGGTCATCGGGACCCGCCTTCGTTCGCGACTGCGGGGCTCTGCTCCGCTGCACTCCTCGCGCTCACCGGGAAACCACCTCGATCAGGGCGTCGACGGGGGCCTCGGCGACGCCGAGGACCAGCGTCGGCGCCAGCCCGATCGCCAGCGCGAGCAGCACCAGCGGCACCCACGCGGTCAGCTCCGCACCGGCCAGGCCGGGGCCGACCTGCCCGACGGCGGGGCTCGGCCGGTTGTGGGTGACCTGGCGCAGCAGGCGCAGGAAGTACGCGGCGGTGAGCGCCCCACCGACCGCCGCCAGCACCCCGAGGGTGGTCCAGAGCGGGCCGCCCACCTGCACGGCGGCGATCACCGCGAACGCCTCCCCCCAGAAGCCGGCCAACCCGGGCAGACCCAGCGAGGCGATCGCCGCGAACGCGAGCAGACCCGCCAATCGGGGCGCGGTCTCACGCAGCCCGGACAGCTCGGCGAGGGTGCCCGTGCCGGTCCGGTCCTTCACGGCCCCGGCCAGGAAGAACAGCAGCCCGGTGATCACCCCGTGCGCGACGTTGCCGATGAGCGCCGCCTGGATGCCGACGGTGGTCAGCGTGGCGACGCCAAGCAACACGAAGCCCATGTGCCCCACGCTCGAGTACGCGATGAGCCGCTTCACGTCGGTCTGGGCCAGGCAGACGAGCGAACCGACGAGGATCGCCGCGACGGCGAGCACCCCGAGCACCGGCGCCGCCCAGCGCGCGCCCTCCGGCGCCACTCCCACCGCCACCCGGATCAGGCCGTACGTGCCCATCTTCAGCAGCACCCCGGCCAGCACCACACTGCCCACCGTGGGGGCTTGGGTGTGCGCGTCGGGCAGCCAGGAGTGCAGCGGCCACAGCGGGCTCTTCACCGCGAAGGCCACGGCGAGCAGCGTGAACGCCGCCAACTGGGTGCCCCGGGACATCCCCGCGCCACCTGTCAACTTCATCAGGTCGGCGGTACCGGCGGCGGCGACCACCACGTACACGCCGACGAGCAGCAGCACCGAGCCGAAGAGCGTGTACAGCGCGAACTTGCGGGCCGCCCGACGCCGGTCCGCGCCGCCCCAACCGGCGATGATCGCGTACATCGGCAGCAGGACGACCTCGAAGAAGAGGAAGAACAGCACCAGGTCCAGGGCGAGGAAGGTGCCCAGGATGCCCACCTCGACCACCAGCAGCAACGCCACGAGCGCCCGGCCGCTGCCGCCGTCCGGCACCCGCCACACCGTGTACGCGCAGCAGAGCAACGTGAGCAGCGCGGTCAGCACCACGAGTGGCCAGGAGATGCCGTCCACGCCGAGGTGGAACCGCAACCCCAGACCGGGCACCCACTGCAGATCCAGGTTGTGCCACGGGAGCACCGCCGGCCCATTGTCCGACCAGACCAGCCAGTCCAGGCGGCCGAACACCAGCGCCACCGTCGCCAGCAGGGTCAGTGCCGCCGCGACCGTCCCGACCAGCCGAGCCGCCCGGTCCCGGGGCGTCGCCGCCACCGCGACCGCACCAAGCGCCGGCACCGCAAGCACCGCAACCAGCAAGCCCTGCCCGAGCGTCATGAGTTAGCTCCCAGGAGGGCGGCGGCCAGCCCGATCAGCAGCGCGCCGGCCAGCACACCGGCGGCGGCCCGGGGCAGCGCCGCGCGGTGCAGGGCGGCCAGCCCCGCACCCAGACCTGTCGCGGCCCGCCCGGTGCCCTCGACCGCGCCGTCCACCACCACCTCGTCACCGGAGCGGGCGACACGGGCCAGCGCGCGGACGGGGCGTACGACAAGTGTGTGCTGGACGTCGTCGAGCCGGAACGCGCGGGCGAAGACCGGCCGCAGCGGACCCAGCGCGGCCGCCGGGTCGGCGGCCGGGTCACGACGCCACCCCAGCGTGACAAGCGCCGCCCCGACCAGCAGCAACGCCAGCGGCAGGAGCACCCCCGACCCCACGTGGGCCAGGCCGTCCTCGGAGCCCGCCACGGGCACGGTGGGGAACCGCAGGCGATCGGCGAACGCCCCGACGAACCCGGCCAGACCGAGCAGCGCGGCCGGCACGGCCAGCAGCACCAGCGGCCAGCGCAGCACCGCCGGCGGGTCGTGCGGCCGGAGCAGGGGCAGGCGCGGAGCGCCGAAGAAGGTGCGCAGCAGCAGCCGGCCGGCGTACCAGGCGGTGATCGCCACACCGACCAACCCGGCGACCCAGACGATCCAGCCCACCCACGACGGTGCCGGGCCGGTGCCCTCCAGGGCGGCGGACTCGGCCACCGTGAGGACGCCGTCCTTGCTCCAGAAACCGGCCAGCGGCGGCACCCCGGCCAACGCGCCCAGGCCCACCACGGTGCACCAGAACGTCACCGGCATGCTGCGCCGTAGCCCACCCATCTCCGACATCAGGGTGGTGCCGACGGCGTGGATCACCGCGCCCGCAGCGAGGAACAGCAGCGCCTTGAACGCGGCGTGGGTGAGCAGGTGGAACAGCGCCGCCGCCGGGGAGCCGACCGCCAGCGCGCCGGTCATGTAGCCCAACTGGGACACTGTCGACCAGGCCAGCACCCGCTTGATGTCGTCCTGGGCGGTGGCCGCGAGCGCGCCGAGCAGCAGCGTGATCGCGCCGAGCACCCCCAGCACGGTCAACGTCACCGGAGCGGCCGTGAACAGCGGGTAGAGCCGGGCCACCGCGTACACCCCGGCGGCGACCATCGTCGCCGCGTGGATCAGCGCGGAGATCGGCGTCGGGCCGGCCATCGCGTCCGGCAGCCAGGTGTGCAGCGGGAACTGCGCGCTCTTGCCGGCCACACCGGCGAGCAGCAGCAGGCCGGCGGCGGTCAACGTGGCGGTGGAGTGGTCGTGGGCGAGCACGTCGGCGATCCGGAAGCTGCCCGTCGACACGCCAAGCAGCGCGATGCCGAGCAGGAACCCGACGTCACCGACCCGGGTCACCAGGAACGCCTTCATGGCCGCGGCGGGAGCGCCGGCCAGTCGGCGGTCGTGGGCGATGAGCAGGTACGAACAGAGGCCCATCACCTCCCAGCCCACCAACAGCATGATCAGGTCACCGGCCACCACCACCAGCAGCATGGCCCCGGTGAAGAGGCTGATCTGGGCGGCGTAGGGCGGGTAGCGGTGGTCCACGTCGACGTCGTCGTGGGGACCACGCCGCAGGTAGCCGATCGAGTAGACCTGCACGGCCAGAGCCACAGCGGTGACCGCGACGGCGACGAGCGCGGCGGCGCCGTCCAGCCGTACGCCGAGGGTCACCGCAAGCCCGCCGAGGTCGACCCAGGTGCTCGACGTCTCCGTCGGCCCGTCGACGGTGAGCAGCAGCGCGACGGCAAGCGCCAACGCTCCGGCCGCGCCGGCGACGCCGAACGTCACGGCCGTCGTCCGGGCCCGGCCGCCGCCGGTCGCGCCGTCGCGTCGAGGGGCCGGTGGCAGCAGCAGCCCGAGCAACCCGGCGACCAGGGGTACGGCGGGAAGCAGCGCCCCGAGCAGCCCGGTCACCGGCCCGCCTCCGCGTCCAGGACGGCCGGCTCGCGCCCGTCGACGGGACCCGACGGCTCGGTCAACGGCACGTCGTCCACGGCCACGGTGGCCCGCAGCCGGTAGAGCTGAAGGACGATCGCCAGCCCCACCCCGATCTCGGCGGCGGCGAGGACGATGACGAACAGCGCGAAGACCTGCCCCGAGTGCGGGAGCACGGCGCGGGCGGTGGTGTCCGCGGTGACCAGGATCAGGTTGACCGCGTTGAGCATCAACTCGACAGACATCAGCACCAGCACCGCGTTGCGGCGGCGCAGTACGCCGTACACGCCGAGGCCGAAGAGCAGCGCGGCGGTGACGTACGGGATGACCGGCCTCACCGACGCCCCCCGGGCTCGCTGTCGACCAGCTCGGCCGCCCGGCCGTCGCCGTGCGGGGCGGCTCGGCCGATGTCCGGCCGGGACAGCACGATCGCACCCACGAGCGCGGAGAGCAGCAACACCGAGAGCACCTCGAACGGCAGCACCCAGGACTGGAAGATCTGCTCACCCAGCCGTTCGGCGGTGCCGGTGGAGGGCGAAGCGACGGTGCTCCACCGGTACGCGTCGACAAGCAGAGCGGTCAGCCCCAGCCCGGCGCCGCCGCCGATCAGGGCGGCCGGCCAGCCGGGCCGGTCCAGGTCGTCGGAGACACCGATCGGCGCCCGGGTCAGCATCACCGCGAACAGCAGCAGGACCACCACCGCGCCCACGTAGATCAACACCTGGACCCAGGCCACCAACTCGGCGCTGAGCACCAGGAAGTCACCGGCCAACGCGCCCAGGCACACCACCAGGTAGAGCCCGGCCCGGACCAGGTGTTTCGTGGTCACCACCAGCACGCCGGCGCCGACCGCCACCGCGCCGAGGGCGAGCAGCAGCACATCCGCCCCGGTCACCGCGCCGCCCTCTCGACTGTGGTGCTCACGACGCGGCACCCGGGTCCGCGTCGGGCTCGGGGCGTACGGCAGACGAAGCGGGACGGGCGGCGGCCACCTTGCGCGCGGCGGAGGTCTCCTCCTTGGCCGGCTCGCCGTTCGGGTCGTGCGCCTGCGGCGGCGGAACGGTGGCCATCCACTGACCGAGGTGGTCCTTGTCGTGCAGCAGGTCCTTGATGTCGTACTCGGCGTACTCGAACTCCGGCGACCAGTAGAGCGCGTCGAACGGGCAGACCTCGATGCAGATGCCGCAGTACATGCAGAGCGAGAAGTCGATGTCGAACTTGTCGAGCACGTTGCGCTGCCGGGGGCGGGCGGCGCCGGGCACCGCCACCTCCTCCTTGTGCGAGTCGATGTAGATGCACCAGTCCGGACACTCGCGGGCGCAGAGCATGCAGACCGTGCAGTTCTCCTCGGACAGCGCGATCACGCCGCGCGAGCGGGGCGGCAGGTCAGGGGCGACGTCCGGGTACTGCTGGGTGGTCGAGCGGCTGGTCATCGTCTTGAGGGTGACCGCCAGCCCCTTCACCAGGCCCGCGCCGGGAAGGCCGCGGTCGCCGGTGTCACCGCGCTCGCTGGGGTCGCTCATGTCGACCATCCTGCCCTGTGGCCACGGCGCGCGCGACCACCACCCACAGGTCCACGGTCGCAAGGCCTACCTGTCACCCGCGGATCGGCCCACTCACGCCCCGGGTCCACCGACGATGGTCGGGGGGAGCATCTCGACGCCGAGTTGTTGCAGCAACTGGAACAACTCGTTGCAGCTCCACACCTCGACGATCCGGCCCGCCGCGTCGAAGCGCAGGAACGTCGCCCCCGAATAGCTGACCACCTGCCCGGTCGGAGGCACCGGCCCGAACTGCCCGACGTGGGTGCCGGCGGCCCGCCAGTGCACGGCCACCCGCTCACCGGCCGCGACCACGTCGACGATCTTGTAGCGCAGGTCCGGGAAGGCCGCCCGACGCTCACGGTGCCAGGCCAGCGTCGCCGCCGGCCCGGTGCCGCCCAGCCCCGGGCACTCCTCGGCGACCAGCTCGTACGCCGACTCCTCCTGGCGGGCATTCCACACATCGGCGATGAACCGCCGGGCCGCCGCCTCCACATCCGTCATGCCGGCAGGCTATCCGGGACCGCCGTCGAGCCGTAGATCCGTGAGGATGGGGTAGAGACACACTGGTCCAGACCGGGAGGGTGACGTGGGCGAGGAAAAAGGCGGCAAGTACGTCGAGCCAGGCGGCGAGTTCACCCGCGACCAGCGGTACATCGCCACCCGGATCACCGAGGACGGGCGGGACGGCTACCCCGTCGAGCCGGGCCGGTACCGGCTGGCGGTCAGCCGGGCCTGCCCCTGGGCCAACCGACTGATCATCGTACGGCGGTTGCTCGGTCTCGAAGACGCCATCTCGATGGCCGTCGCCGGCCCGACCCACGACGCCCGGAGCTGGACCTTCGACCTCGACCCGGACGGTCGGGACCCGGTGCTCGGCATCGAGCGCATCCAGGAGGCGTACTTCAAGCGCTTCCCCGGCTACGAACGCGGCATCACCGTGCCGGCGATCGTCGACGTGCCGACCGGGCAGGTGGTGACCAACGACTACGCGCAGATGAGCCTGGACCTGTCCACGCAGTGGCGGGCGTACCACCGCGAGGGCGCCCCGCAGCTCTACCCCGAACACCTGCGGGAGCAGATCGACGAGGTCAACGCCGTGGTGTTCCGGGACGTCAACAACGGCGTCTACCGGTGCGGGTTCGCCGGCAGCCAGGAAGCCTACGACAAGGCGTACCACCAGCTCTTCGACCGACTTGACTGGCTCACCGAACGGTTGACCGACCAGCGCTACCTGGTCGGCGACACCATCACCGAGGCCGACGTGCGGCTGTTCACCACACTTGTTCGCTTCGACCCGGTCTACCACGGTCACTTCAAGTGCAACCGGCAGAAGTTGAGCGAGATGCCGGTGCTGTGGGCGTACGCCCGGGACCTGTTCCAGACCCCCGGCTTCGGCGACACCATCGACTTCGACCACATCAAGCGGCACTACTACGAGGTGCACCGCGACATCAACCCGACCGGGATCGTGCCGCTCGGACCGGACCTGTCCAACTGGCTCACCCCGCACGGCCGCGAAGCGCTCGGCGGCCGCCCCTTCGGCGACGGCACCCCGCCCCCACCCCCCGCCGAGCCAGTAGACCCGAAACACACCCCGCTGCGCTAACCCAAGCCCGCCCCAGCCCCAGCCCCAGCCCCAGCCCCAGCCCCAGCCCCAGCGATCTTGCAGTTTCGGTTGTCGAATCGGGTACTACGTCCCTTATGTCGGCACAGAAAGTGCAAGATCGCGGGGCGGCGACGCCCGAACCCGTCGATCATGGAGTTGTGGTGCCTGGATTGGTGGTTCACGGGCGACTTGTCACCCACCACAACTCCATGATCGACGAGGCGTGAGCAGGGCCGGGCGGGGCAGGGCCGGGCGGGGCCGGGCAGGGCCCGGCGGGGCAGGGCCCGGCGGGGGTTAGAGCGCTAGGCGGACGGCTGCGGTCAGGACCAACTGGGCCAGGGACGCGGGGACCAGCACCAGCCAGCAGAGGCGTTGGAGTTGGTCCTCGCGTAGCCGGGGGTAGGACACCCGGAGCCAGATGATCACGAAGGACACCGCGAAGATCTTGAGCAGCGTCCAGAGCCAGCCCAGCTGGTCGTCGGCGAACGGGCCCTGCCAACCGCCCAGGAACAACACCGTGGTCAGCGCGGCGATCACCACGATGCCGACGTACTCGGCGAGGAGGAAGAACGCGAACCGCAGCCCGGTGTATTCGGTCATGTAGCCGAAGACCAGCTCCGAGTCGGCCACCGGCATGTCGAACGGCGGCCGGCGGATCTCGGCCAGCCCCGCGACAAAGAAGATGATCATTGCGGGCGCCTGCCAGAGCAACCACCACGGCTGCCACGCCTCGACGATGCCGGACAGGCTGAGCGTGCCGGCCGCCATCGCCACCGACGCGGCGGCAAGCACCAGCGGCAGCTCGTAGCCGAGCAACTGGGCAGCCCCCCGCAGCCCACCCAGCAGGCTGTACTTGTTTGCCGACGCCCACGCCGACATCAGCACCGCCACCACCCCGACGCCGACCACGGCCAGCACGAAGAAGAGGCCGATGTCCAACGGTTGCCCGACCAGGTCGTTCGGCCCGAGCGGAATGACCAGCAGCACCAGCAGGTAGGGCACCAGAGCCACCGCCGGCGCCAACCGGAACACCGCCCGGTCCGCCTCGCGCGGCGTGATGTCCTCCTTCTGCACGAACTTGACCCCGTCGGCCACCAGTTGCGCCCACCCGTGGAAGCCGCCCGCGTACATCGGGCCGAGCCGGCCCTGCATGTGCGCCATCACCTTGTGCTCGGCCTGGCCGACGAGCAACGGCAGGGTGAGGAACGCGACCACCACGCCGCCGATTCGGAGCACCAGCTCCACCCAGAGCGGCATCAGGCCGTACCCCCGTCGTTGTCGCTCCGGCCGTCGCGGCCCGGCGGGTCCGCGATCGGGTCGACCCCCGATGCGGCCGGGCCAGCGCCGGGCGCGGGCTGGTCGGCAGGGGTCGGGCCGTCGGCGGTGCCGGATGGCCGGGGAGTACGCGCCGGACGGGCCTCCGGGGCGGGCCGCGCCGGACGCTCACGGGCCGGTCTGGCCGGGGTGCCGCCACGCGGGCCCTCCCCGACTCCACCGGCGCCGGCCGGGGTGGGCGTGGGCCCCCACTCGCCCGGAGCGGGGACGCCCGGCGGGCGGATCGGTCGACGCCCGCCGCCGGCCTCGGACTCGCCCGGCTCCTTCGCACCCGGCCAGGGCTTGGCCACCCGGGAGGCGAGGACGAACTCCTTACGCAGCGGGTGCCCCTCGAACTCCGGGGGCAGCAGCAGCGGCAGCAGGTCTCCGTGACCGGCGAAGTCGATGCCGAACATCTCGTGCGTCTCCCGCTCGTGCCAGGCGGCACCCGGGTAGACGTCGACCACCGAGGCGACGGTGGGCGCCTCGCGCGGCAGGCGGGTACGCAGCAGCAGGCCGTGGCGCAGCCGCGTCGACCAGAGGTGCGCCACCACGTCGAAGCCGTCGGCCAGCTCGTCGACTGCGGAGAGCCAGTCGAAGAAGTCGCAGGCCAGCTCGGTGTTGTCACGGGCGGCGGAGACCGCGGTCAGCCAACTCGTCGGTGGCACGTCGACGGTGGCCCGGGCGAACCGTTGCCCGCCGGAGACCGACGGGGTCGCCTCGACCGGCGCGAGCAGCGCGACCAGTCGAGCGCCGACCTCTTCGGGAGTCATGCCGCTGATCCTAGTGCCGGCCGGGCCCACACCTGGCCGCCGCCGATGCCAGGCGATCTGCCGGCTTTGGACGCGGCGTACGCCTCGGCGGGGAAAGATGAGGGCGTGCGCGCTGTGACTGTGGGACCCGGGGTCGCCAACTCGTTGAGCCTCGTCGAGGATCAGCCGGAGCCGGCTGCCGAGGAGGGCTCTGTTCTGGTCGAGGCGCTGGCGGTGGGGATCTGCGGCACCGACCACGAGATCATCGCCGGGGAGTACGGCGAGGCGCCGCCGGGTGCGGAACGCCTGATCATCGGCCACGAGTCACTGGGCCGGGTGATCGAGGACTCGAGCGGCACGCTGCAAACCGGCGACCTGGTGGCGGGCATCGTCAGACACCCCGACCCGGTCCCCTGCCCCAACTGTGCGGTCGGCGAGTGGGACATGTGCCGCAACGGTCAGTACACCGAGCACGGCATCAAGGCGCTTCCCGGGTTCGCCCGGGACCGCTGGCGGATCGAACCCCAGTTCGCGGTCAAGCTCGACCCGACACTTGCTCAGGTCGGCGTGCTGTTGGAGCCGACGAGTGTGGTGGCGAAGGCCTGGGACCACATCGAGCGGATCGGGCACCGGGCCGAGTGGCAGCCGCAGACCGTCCTGGTGACCGGGGCCGGCCCGATCGGGTTGCTGGCCGCGTTGCTCGGCACCCAGCGCGGGCTCACCGTCCACGTGCTGGATCGCAACACCGAAGGGCCGAAGCCGGAGTTGGTCGCCGGGCTCGGCGCCACGTACCACACGGTGCCGGTCAACGACCTGCCCTTCGAGCCGGACGTGGTGATCGAGTGCACCGGCGCTCCCACAGTGGTCCTCGACGTCATGTGCAAGGCGGCCCCCACCGGGATCGTCTGCCTGGCCGGGGTGTCCAGTGGTGGCCGGAGCATCGACTTCGACGCCGGGGCTCTCAACCGGGAGTTGGTGTTGGAGAACAACGTGGTGTTCGGCTCGGTGAACGCCAACCGGCGGCACTGGAGCATGGCCGCGCAGGCACTCGCCCGCGCCGACCAGGTCTGGCTCGAGTCGCTGATCACCAGGCGGGTGCCGGTGGACAGGTACGCCGACGCGTACACCCCCGGGCCGGACGACATCAAGGTGGTGCTTGAGTTCGCCTCCTGAGCGACGCCCCGCCGATCAGATGCCCGGCAGCCGCCCGTTGCGGAACAGGTCGACGAAGAGCTGGTGGTCCTGGCGGGCGCGCACCCCGTACGCGTGCGCGAAGTCGACCAGATGGGCGACGAAGCCCGACTCGTCGGTGTCGACCGCCGCGACGATTGCCTCCTCGGTGGAGTAGTCCACCAGGTCGTGACTGGATTCGTCGTCGGCGACCGAGTGCATCCGGGCCACCGCCCGACCGAGGTCGACGAGGACCCCGGTCAACTCCTCCGGCTCGTTCACGTCCGACCAGTCCAGATCGGCGGCGTACGGGGACACCTCGGCGACGAGTTGACCGGCCCCGTTCAGCTCGGTGAAGCCCAGCCACGGGTCGGCGTGCGCCTGCAACGCCCGCTGCGACTCGGCGGTCCGGTGCCCCTGGTGCTGGAAGTAGCCACGGACCGACTCGTCGGTGACGTACCGCGCCACGGCCGGCACCTGCGCCTGCTTCATGTAGATGACGACGTCGTTCTCAAGTGCCTGGGTGTGCCCCTCAAGCAGCAGGTTGTACGACGGCAGCCCGGCCGAGCCGATGCCCACGCCCTTGCGCAGCACCAGGTCCTTGATCCGCGCCGCCACCGGACGTAGCTGCGTCGAGGCGGTCGGCAGGGTGCCCAGGTAGTCCTGGAACGCGGCGCTGACCACGTCCCGGGTGGCGGCGTCGATCTCGAAGACCCCGTCGCCGATGGAGAAGCGTCGCTCGTAGTTGTCGATGGTGGTCTGCGCGGCGAGCAGGTCGACGCGGGTGTTCAGCCGGGCCCGTTGCAACACCCGGCGCAGCACCCCGTCGGCGTTGTCCAGGGTGATCGACCCGATGGCGTCGTCACCGCCGGCGGCGATGGCCCGCAGCTCGGTCAGGTACGACCTGGCGAACCCGCCCACCAACTCCCCGATCGCCGTGTCGGAGAGCGCCTTGCCGTAGCCCAACAGCGCCACGCTCGCGGCGAGCCGGCGCAGGTCCCAGGTGAACGGCCCGACGTACGCCTCGTCGAAGTCGTTGACGTTGAACACCAGCTGCCCGGAGGCGTTCATGTAGGTGCCGAAGTTCTCCGCGTGCAGGTCACCGTGGATCCACACCCGGCTGGTCTGCGCGTCGAGGAACCTGTCGTCGGCGAAGTCGCCGCGCTGGTCGGCGTAGAACAGCACCGCGCTGCCGCGGTAGAAGGCGAACGGCGACGCCGCCATCTTGCGGAACTTGCGCCGGAACGCGGCCGGGTCGATAGCCATCGACGCACCGAACTCCTCGGTGAGCACGTCGACGATGTGGGCGGACCGCTGGTCCGCTGAGCTGCTCATAGTGCGCAGGCTAGTGCGGTGGGTCCACTACGGGTGACGAACCGACCACCGTCGATCGGGCGCCGCGTGGCCGCCCGAACTCAGGTCGTGGCGGGTGGGCGGACCGGCGGAGCGGTGAGCGAGTCGACCGAGCGTGGCGCGGCAGCCTCGCGCGGCGGAGCGTCGAGCGGCGCGGCGAGCACGTCCCGTTGCGGCACCCCGCCGATGCCGGACTGCTCGGCGGCGATCTTCTCCTGAAGGCGCAGGATGCCGTGCAGCAGCGCCTCCGGCCGGGGCGGGCAGCCGGGAACGTACACGTCGACCGGGATGAGCTGGTCGACACCCTTGGTCACCGAGTACGAGTCCCAGTAGGGGCCGCCGCAGTTGGAGCAGGCACCGAACGAGATGACGTACTTCGGCTCGGGCATCTGGTCGTAGAGCCGCTTGATCGCCGGGGCCATCTTGTCGGTCACCGTGCCGGAGACCACCATCAGGTCGGCCTGGCGGGGGCCGTGGGCGAACGGGATCACGCCGAGCCGGATGAAGTCGTGCCGGCCCATGCTTGTCGCGATGAACTCGATGGCACAGCAGGCCAGACCGAAGTTGAACACCCAGAGCGAGTAGCGGCGCCCCCAGTTCAGCACGAACCGGATCGGCTCGCCGAGCACTGCCGGCAGCTGCACGAGCGCCCCCTCTCCTCCTCGACAGTGAATCACAGGCGTCGTCCGTACGGTCCGGCGGTGAGCGGCCCGTACACCTCGCCAGGTGTCCCCGAGCCGACAGACAGCCCGGCCGCCGGCCGCACCGTACGCCACGGGGGCGTGCGGCGCGGCCGGCGCTCCGGTCACCAGCTGGGACGTTGCAGCAGGCCGACGAACTCGACGAGCAGCCGTTCCCGCAACGCCGGCGGTGCGGCGTCGAGCAGAGTGTTGACCACCGCCATCCGCTCCGGCAGCGGTGCGCCGTCCGCTTCGCCGCCCATTCCCAGCCCTGCGGCCAGGCCCGCGACCAGCTCCGGGGTCAGCGCATCAGGCGTGAGGGCGCCGGCCAGCGCGGCCACCTCCGCGGGCAGCCGCACCGGGCCGGCCGCTCGCGCCGCCGCCACCGCGTCGCCCAGGTCCGGCCCGAACTCGGCCACCCGGGGCGCGACCGCGGCGGTGACGGTGAGGTGCACGCTTGCGGGCAGACCGGCGTACGAGAGCTGGGGTTGGGTGTGCCAGCCCCGCGCGGTCAGCTCGTCGACCAGGACGAACAGGTCCGGGCCATCCTCCGTGGCGGTGAAGCAGACCACCGTCGACTCCGGCTCCGCCATCAATCGCAGCCCGTCGACGGTTCGCACCGCGTCGGCCAGACCGGCGACCGCGTCCCGGGTGGTGGCGGTCAGCCGCAGGTAACCGTCGTCGCCGAGGTGCCGGACGGTGGCGTACGCGGCGGCGATCGGCCCGCCCGAGCGGGTGGACGCGATCACCGGGTTGATCATCGTGTAGCCGGGCCAGTCGGCGTACGCGAAGTACTGCGGAGCACGAAGTGCGGCGTCCCGGTGCAGCAGCACCGACACCCCCTTCGGCGCGTACGCGTACTTGTGCAGGTCGACCGAGATGGAGGTGACCCCGGGCACCGCGAAGTCGAACGCCGGCACCGGCTCCCCGAGACGGCGTAGGTACGGCAGGGTCCAGCCGCCGAAGCAGGCGTCGACGTGGCAGCGCACCCCGGCCTCGGCGGCGGCGGCCGCGATCTGCGCGACCGGGTCCACGACCCCGTGCGCGTACGACGGCGCGGAGCAGGCGACAAGCACCGTCTCCGGGCGGATCGCGGCGGCCATCGCGGCCGGGTCGGGGCGCAGCGTCTCGGGGGAGACGGGTACGACGTCAAGCTCCACCCGCAGGTAGTGCGCCGCCTTGGCGAATGCCGCGTGCGCGCTCGACGGCACCACGATCCGGGGTGCGGAGATCTCCGGGTGGGCGTCCCGGGCGGTCTTGACGGCGAGGATCAGCGATTCCGTGCCGCCGCTGGTGACGCTGCCGACGACGTCAGGTGCGGTGGTGCCCGGGCCAGCGCCGAGCACCCGGCCGGCGGCGGCGACGAGGGCGTTCTCCATCGCCAGCAGGGACGGGAACGCGGTCGGGTCCAGACCGTTGACGTGCGCGCTCTCCCGGTGGGCGGCGGCGGCCAGCTCGTCCAGCCCCGGCACCGCAGGGTCGTAGACGTACGCGAACAGCCGTCCGCCGTGGGTGGGCGCGTCGGCCGCCCGCAGCTTCCGCACCTCCTCGAGTGCCCGTTCCGCTGGAACCCCGGTGGCGGAGAGCGCCCCGGCCTCGACCCTGCTCTCGTCGATCATGGAGTTGCGGTGCCCTTCTCGTGACGGTTAACGGCTCTCATCCCCCAGCACAACTCCATGATCGACCCGGTCACCCCGCGCGGTGAGGGTGTACTGGCGCAGGAGAAGGATCGGCGGGGCGATGAGCAGGGCGGGGATCAGTGTGAAGCCGAGGAGGACGCCGAGTCTCGCCGTGTCGGACTGGACCGCCGCCGAGCCGGTGTCGGAGGAGACGTAACCGGAGAGCTGAAGCACCAGCCCGTAGATACCCGGGCCGAGTGCCAGGCCGAGGGTCTCACCGGCGGTCCACAGGCCGGTGAAGACGCCCGCCTGCCGTCGCCCGGTGCGCGCCGTCTCGTACGCGATGCAGTCCGGCAACATCGCCAGCGCGAAGACCTGCTGCCCGGCGTACCCCACGCCGATCAGCGCGACCACGAGGTACACGGCGACCGGCGGCAGCACCGGGGCGGCGACCAGGGCGAACGCGCCGACGGCGAGGATCAGCGAGGCGACGACGAGCGCGGTCCGCTTGCCCAGCCGGGCACCGACCCGGGACCAGACCGGCATCACCAGCAGCGCCGGCCCGACGAAGCAGACGAAGAGCAGGGTCGGCCCGCTCTCCTCGTCGCGCAGGATCTGCCCCGCGAAGTAGTTGACCCCGGCCAGGATCGTCGCCACCCCGGCGGACTGCACCACGAAGCAGATCAGCAGTGCCCGGAACGGGCGGTTGGCACCGGCCACGGCGAGCTGGGCGCGCAGGGTCGGCTCGCTCTCGCCCACCGTGCCGGTCGGCGCGGACCGGGTGCCCAGGAACGCGCCGAGGGCACCGAGCGCGATCAGCACCGCCACGAACACACCCATCCAGCGGTGCCCGGCCACGCCGTCACCGCCGACGCTCACCACAAGTGGCGCGACCGCCCCGGAGACCAGGATGGCAAGTGCCAGCACCGCGATCCGCCAGGTCATCAGCCGCGTCCGCTCGGCGTAGTCGCCGGTCAGCTCCGCCGGCATCGCCACGTACGGCACCTGGAAGAAGGCGAACGCGGTGGCGGTGGCGAGGAAGGCGAACGCCACGTACGCCGCAGCGCCGGAACCGTTACCGAACGGTGCGGCGAAGATCGACGCGAACAGGACGGCGAGCGCGAGGCCGGCGACGAGCAGGTAGGGCCGGCGGGCGCCCCACCGTGACCTGGTGCGGTCGGAGATCCGCCCGGCAACCGGGTTGACCAGCACGTCCCAGGCCTTGGGCAGCAGCACCAGCAGGGCGGCCAGCCCGGCGGCCACGCCCAGGGTGTCGGTCAGGTACGGCAACAGCAGCAGACCGGGCACGGTGCCGAACGCTCCGGTCGCCAGGGAACCGAGCGCGTAGCCGGCGTGCACCGATCGGGGCAGCGGGCCGGTGGCTGACGAGCCGGCACCCGGCGGCGTTTTCATGGGGCCGAATGTTACTCACGTTAGGTCGACGGCTGACCACCCTGCCGGCCCTGGTGAACACAACCGAACAGTCAGGTTGGCGGCACTGCAAACCCGCAACCGCCATCACTGTGTCGGAGTGTTAACGATGCCCAGGGCAGACCAGCCCGGCGGCAACGGGGAGGGGCAGTGACAGCAACGATGGGAGCCCGCGCCAATGAACCACCGGGGACACGGACGGCCGGTGAAGTGGTCGCGACGATCACCTTCGACGACTTCTACCACGCGCACTTCCGCAGCGTGACCGCCCAACTGTGTGCGTACACCGGGGATCTGGGGCATTCACAGGACCTGGCCCAGGAGGCGTTCTACCGAGCGCTGGCCCGCTGGGACCGCCTGGTCCGGTACGACGACCCGGTCGCCTGGGTCCGACAGGTCGCCTGGAACCTGGCCAGAAGCCGGTGGCGTCGCCTGCGTACCGCCCGCAACCATCTCTTGCGGCAGCGACGCGCCGAGGCCGAGGTGGCCGGGCCGACCCCCGACCGGGTGGCGATCGACGCCGCGCTGGCGCAGTTGCCGGCGAACCATCGCCGAGCGGTCGTCCTGCACTACCTGGCCGATCTCTCCGTCAGTCAGATCGCCGCCCAGGAAGGGGTGGCCGCGGGCACCGTGAAGTCATGGTTGCACCGCGGCCGGACGGCCCTGGCCGGGCTGCTCGACGAGAACACCGAGGGGGTGTCCGATGGATGACCTCGATGCGCGACTGCGCGAGCGGCTCACCGCGTACCGCAATGGCGTGGTCGACCAGGTCGCCGGCCCTGGCCCGGACCAGGCCCGGTATCTCCTCCGCCAACGCCGCCGGATGACAGCGGCGGCCGTGGTCGCCATGGCGGTCGTCCTGGTGGTGGCCCCCATCGTCGCCAACGCCGCGCTGCGTGACGACCAGAGCCCGCCGGTTCCGGCGGAGTCCGTCGAACCGACAGCCCCGCCGACGTCGGCACCGCCGACGCCCACACCGCCACCGTCGCCAGCGGCGACCACAGGCACCCCGAAGCCCCCGGACGGGCGGATCAGTCGGGCCCAACTGCTCGCCACCCGCGTCGACCTGCCGAGTTGGCCGTCAGGCCCGGCGGAGGGCGGCTGCGCCACCTCGAAGGTCCGACTCAAGGCCAGCACGACGCAGACCCTCGTGTCGGAGTTGGCAGCCGACGCGTTCGAGTACGGCGACCTGGACGACGACGGCGCCGTGGAGACCGTCGCCCTCGTCGCCTGCCGGTACGGCGAGACGTCGGCGAAGCAGGTGGTGGCCTTCGACCGGGACCCGGACGGTCGGATCGTGACCGTCGGCAGGGTGGTCCGGACCGGCGACGGGTTCGACGACATTCGCGCGGTGGAGATCAAGGAGAACGGGTCGGTCGAGGTGCGGGTGGCCGACATCGTGCCGTGCTGCGGCACCCCCACGTACCTGCGGCGGGAGCAGGTGCGGACATACCGGTGGGACGGGGAGCGATTCGATCAGACCGACGGCCCCACGGCTTTCGGCAAGGACCCCCGGCTCACCGACCTGACGTTGAGCATGACCCACGAGCTGGCCGAAGTCCCCGGTTCCGTGGCCCGACGCAAACTGACCACCGTCTTCACGGTCACCAACGCCGGGCCGCTCGACGCGCCCCAGATCGCCATCCGCGGCTTCCACTTCGAGACCAGTGGCGCGGACTGGTCGACGTGCGACCCGACGCACGCGGCCGACACCAACAACTGGGCGTGCCTGCTACCCGGAGTGCCGGCCGGTGGGTCGCGGCGCTACACGTTCGTCCAGCTCGTGCCGAGCAAACCCGGGGCCGACGCCCAGACCCGAGGATTCTGGGTCGCCCACCACGATGCCCAGGATCGCGAGTGGCCCGACCTCAACAGTGACGACAACAGCGTCGATCTACCCTTCAAGCTCTGAACCACGCACCCGCGCGGCGGGGTTGGTCACCGGTCCTCGTCCGGTGACCAACCCGCCGCCGCGATGTCCACACCCTCGCCGCGCAGCGGCACTCCCTCGGATCGCAGTCGCGCCCGCGCCTCCCGCTCGTGCCCCGGCGGTAGTCGACCACTCGCGGTCACCACCCGATGCCAGGGCACCGACCCACCGTGCCGCGCCATGATGTTGCCGACCAACCGGGCCGAGGTGCGACCCGAACGCTCGGCCAGGGCGTCGGCCACCCCGCCGTACGACATGACCCGGCCCTCCGGGATCCGCTCGACCAGATCGAGCACCGCCTCGACGTACTCGTCAGGAGTCACAATCCGCCACCATATGGGAACGCCGCCGGGCGGTGCGGCCGTGACCACGCAGAATGGTCGGGTGCGCGACGCAGTCACGACGGCCCGACGGGTCGTCGTCAAGATCGGATCCTCCTCGTTGACCACCGCCACCGGCGGGTTGGCCGACGAGCGCGTCGACACGCTTGTCGACACCCTCGGTCGGCTCACCGCCGAAGGGCGCGAGGTGGTGCTTGTCTCGTCCGGCGCCATCGCCGCCGGGCTCGCCCCACTCGGGCTACCCCGACGCCCGCGCGACCTGGCCACCCAGCAGGCCGCCGCGAGCGTCGGGCAGGGGCTGTTGATCGGCAGGTACGCGACAAGCTTCGCCCGGCACGGCCGGACCGTCGGGCAGGTGCTGCTGACCGTCGACGACGTGACCCGGCGAGCGCACTACCGCAACGCGTACCGGACGCTGCGCAAGCTGCTCGACCTGCGGGCGGTGCCGATCGTCAACGAGAACGACACGGTGGCCACCCAGGAGATCCGGTTCGGCGACAACGACCGGCTGGCCGCCCTGGTGGCCGCCCTGGTCCACGCCGACCTGCTGGTGCTCCTCTCCGACGTGGACGCGCTCTGGACCGGCGACCCCACCAACCCGCACTCGACCCGGATCACCGAGGTCCGCGACGACGCGGACCTCGCCGGCATCACCATCGGCGGGGCCGGCCGCTCCGGCGTCGGCACCGGCGGCATGGTGACGAAGGTCGAGGCGGCCCGGATCGCCACCGGCTTCGGCATCCCGGTGGTGCTCACCGCCGCCGACCTGGCCGCGCCGGCGCTGGCCGGCGAACCTGTCGGCACGCTCTTCCACCCGCAGCGGCAACGCCCGACGGCCCGGCTGTTCTGGCTGGCCCACGCCACCTCACCCCGGGGGCGGTTGCACCTCGACCCGGGCGCGGTCGCCGCAGTCGTCGGACGGCGCAAGTCGCTGCTCCCGGCCGGCATCACCGCCGTGGACGGCACGTTCACCGCCGGCGACCCGGTGGACCTGGTGGACACCGCCGGCGCGTCGGTCGCCCGAGGGCTTGTCAACTACGACGCGGTGGAGCTGCCGGGGCTGCTCGGCCGCTCCACGTCCGAACTCGCCGCGGCGCTCGGCCCGGCGTACGAACGAGAGGTCGTCCACCGCGACGACCTCGTGCTGCTGTGAGGAGTCGATGATGAGCGTCGTCGAGCAGGCGCGTCGGGCGCGGGACGCCGCCGCCGACCTGGCCACGGCCACCCGTACGGTGAAGGACGCCGCGCTTGTGGCGATGGCCGACGCGCTCGTGGCGCGTACCCCGGAGATCCTGACCGCGAACGAGACAGACCTGGCGGCCGGCCGCGAGGCCGGGCTGAGCGCGGCCGTGCTCGACCGGCTCGCGCTCGACGCGGGGCGGGTGGCAGGCATCGCCGACGCGCTGCGTGAGATGGCCGCGTTGCCCGACCCGGTGGGCGAGGTCGTCCGCGGGTCCACTCTGCCCAACGGCCTGGAGCTGCGCCAGATCCGGGTGCCGTTCGGGGTGGTCGGCATCATCTACGAGGCGCGCCCCAACGTGACTGTGGACGCCGCCGGGATCTGCCTGAAGTCCGGCAACGCGGCGCTGCTGCGCGGCTCGTCGTCGGCCGCGCACTCCAATGCCGCGCTTGTCGCGGTGCTGCGCGACGCGGTCGCCGGGGCAGGGCTGCCCGCCGACGCGGTGCAGTTGCTCGACGCCAGCTCCCGCGACTCGGGCAAGGAGCTGATGCGCGCCCGAGGGCTTGTCGACGTGCTCATTCCGCGCGGTGGCGCGTCGCTGATCCGCACCGTGGTCGAGGAGTCGACAGTGCCGGTGATCGAGACCGGGGTGGGCAACTGCCACGTCTACGTCGACGCCGCCGCCGACCTCGCGAAGGCCCTCGCGGTGACGCTGAACGCCAAGACGCAACGCCTCTCCACCTGCAACACCGCCGAGTCGCTGCTGGTGCACGCGGGCATCGCCGACGCGTTCCTGCCGCCGGTGCTGGCCGCGTTCGCCGAGGCGGGGGTGACCGTGCACGGCTCACCCGAGGTGGCCGCCCACTCCGCCGCCGTGGTCCCGGCCACCGAGGAGGACTACGCCACCGAGTACCTGTCCGCCGACATCTCGGTGGCGGTGGTCGACTCGCTTGACGAGGCGGTGGCGCACATCCGACGCTACGGCACCGGGCACACCGAGGCGATCCTCACCGACTCGGCGAGCGCGGCCCGCGACTTCGTCGCACGGGTGGACGCGGCGGCGGTGATGGTGAACGCCTCGACCCGGTTCACCGACGGGGGCGAGTTCGGCTTCGGCGCGGAGATCGGCATCTCCACCCAGAAGCTGCACGCCCGCGGGCCGATGGGCCTACCCGAGCTGACCAGCACCAAGTACGTGGTAACCGGCGACGGCCACGTGCGCTAGTGGTGCTTGCCGCAAGGCGGCGCGGGTCGTGGCGGGCTCAGCCGGGCGGCGCGGGCCGGGCCGCCCGGATCGCGGCCAACGTGGCGTGCACGTCGAACTGGTGGCCGTCGTCGCTCTCCCAACCGCCGTCGGTGCGTTGGGTCTCGGCCAACCGGCGCAGCGCCCGCACCATGATCCAGTCCTGTGGGTCGACGCCGGCGCGGCGCAGCGTGGCCGCCAACCACGCCACGTCGCCGGGGGACATCTTCGGCATCCGCTCGGCGAGCACCACCTGAATCCGCGCCGACTCCTGGAACATCTCCTGCCGGTGCAGTACGGCCGCGCTCAGCCAGCCGGCCGCGAGGTAGGACGGCCAACTTCCGTCCGGGCGCAGCCGCGCGGCGAGCGAGTGGGCCGCCGCCTGCACCACCCCGGCGTACGCCCCACCGACGCGATGGTCGAGCGGACCCGAGGCCCGGGCGTCCAGGCCGGCGACGGTGAGCCAGAAACCGGCGTTTGCGGACACGAGGAATGCGGCCTCCGGGTCGCCGGGCCGGGCCCACTCCGGTGCCGAGTCGGCAAGCGACGCGTCCTCTTCCCAACCGCCGTCGGCCTGCTGCCGGGACGCCAGCCAGTCAAGTGCGCGCCGGGCTGCGGGTCGGCCGAGCGCGCCCAGGTCGTCCAGTTCGGCGAGCCGGAAGCAGGTGGCGTCGATCGAGGCGACCGGGCCGCCCCAGGTGGCCGGCCAACCGCCGTCGGCGGACTGGCCCACCTCGGCCGTCTCCAGCAACTCGGCGGGCACGGCGGTGCCGTTGCGGAGCCAGGAGAGGCGGGCACGGTCCACCGCGTCCCCATGCGCCACGACGAACCCGATCGCGGCTTCCAAGTCGACCACGGCGGAGACGCTACCTGCGCAGACGCAATGCCGCCTCAGAGAATCGGCCAGGCCGAACTGGCTGCGTCGCTCCGGCCGTCGGGCTGCTCGGCGTTATCTGCGTCGATTTGCAAGAGCGGCGGCGCGGCCCAGGGCAGACGGCGCGGGCCAGCAGCGGGCGGTGCGGGTGTGGGCCGGGGCGGCACGGTGTTGGCCGGGGCGGCACGGTGTTGGCCGCCCCGGCCGGCCCGGTCAGTACGCGGGCAGCGACGGGTCGATCTGCTTGATCCAGGAGAGCACGCCGCCCTGCACGTGTACGGCGTCCTTGAAACCGGCCGCCTTGAGCGCGGCGAGTGCCTCCGCCGAGCGGACGCCGGACTTGCAGTGCAGCACGATCTGCCGGTCCTGCGGCAGCTTGGCGAGCGCCTCACCGGAGATGATGTCGCCCTTGGGGATCAGGGTGGCGCCGGGGATGCGGACGATCTCGTACTCGGCCGGCTCCCGTACGTCGACGAGGTAGATGTCCTTGCCGGCGTCCTGCCACTCCTTGAGCTCGAGTGCGGTGATTGTCGAGTCGACGGTCGCCTCCTGGGCTTCTTCGGAGACCGCGCCGCAGAAGTCCTCGTAGTCTTCGAGCAGGTCGGTGACCGTCGGGTTCTCGCCGCAGAGCGCGCAGTTCGGGTCCTTGCGAACCTTGATCTTGCGGTACTCCATCTCCAGGGCGTCGTAGACCATCAGGCGGCCGACGAGCGGCTCACCGACGCCGGCGAGCAGCTTGATCGCCTCGTTCACCTGGATCGAGCCGATCGACGCGCAGAGCACCCCGAGGACGCCACCCTCGGCGCAGGAGGGGACCATGCCGGGCGGCGGCGGCTCCGGGTAGAGGCAGCGGTAGCAGGGGCCGTGCTCGGCCCAGAACACCGACGCCTGGCCGTCGAAGCGGTAGATCGAGCCCCAGACGTACGGCTTGCCCAGCAGCACTGCCGCGTCGTTGACCATGTAGCGGGTGGCGAAGTTGTCGGTGCCGTCGACGATCAGGTCGTACCTGGCGAAGATCTCGCGGACGTTCTCCCGGTCCAGCGCGGTGTTGTGGATCTCCACGTTGACCAGGGGGTTGATCTCGCGGATCGACGCGGCGGCCGACTCGGCCTTGGACCTGCCGATGTCGGAGACGCCGTGGATGATCTGGCGCTGGAGGTTGGACTCGTCGACGGTGTCGAAGTCGATGATGCCGAGCGTGCCGACCCCGGCTGCGGCGAGGTACATCAGGGCGGGCGACCCGAGACCACCGGCGCCGACACAGAGCACCCGGGCGTTCTTGAGCCGCTTCTGGCCGGTCACCCCGACGTCCGGGATGATCAGGTGGCGCGAGTAACGGCGGATCTCGTCTACGGTCAGCTCGGCGGCGGGCTCGACGAGCGGGGGCAACGGCACGGTGGACTCCCCGGGATCGGCGGTGTGAACCGCGCCATTGTTGCTCGCGGGAGCCCCGCTCGGCCATGAGGGACGACACGTGGTCCGGTATGCGGGAGCGGGAATAACCGACGACTCGTCCGATCAGGGAATGATGTCCCCCGCGTAGCGACGACCGTCGAGGTACGGCCAGGCGTTGGCGACGCAGCCGTGCAGGCCGTACGTCTGCTGCTGCATCACCGGGGCCGGCTCCCCCGGGCCGGGGCACGCCTCGTGGTCCTCGCCGAACTCGTGGCCCACCTCGTGGTTGATGACGTAGGTCCGGTAGGTGTCCAGCGATGCGCCGTAGTCGGGGACCGCCTCCATCCAGCGGGCCAGGTTGATGACGACCTGACCGGGCAGGCGGCAGGAGGTGTAGCGCTCGGTGGTCAACCCGCCCTCGGCGCACATCCGCTCGGACGTGACCGGGGTGGCCAGGTAGATGGTGAAGTCGGCGGCACCCGCGTCGGCCACCCGTTGCACCCGCAGCTCGTCGGACGCGATCCAACTGCGCGGGTCGGCAAGTACCTCGTCCACCCTGGCGGCGAACTCGTCGGCGTCCTGGCCGGCGCCGCGTTCGACGACGACCCGGTAACGGCGCAGCGGCCCGTCCGTGCCGTACACGGATGTCTCGCCGTCGGCCACGGTGAAGCGGCCCGCTCCGACCGACGGGTAGGTGGTGGGCGCCGGGTGCGCGACCCCACCGCCGTGGCCCATTCCACCCTGGGTGGTGGCCGGAGGCTCGCTTGACGGCTCACCGCCCCGGCTCACCGTCACGCCGACTGCGGCGGCGAGCACGAGTAGGCCGAGCAGCATGCTGCGGCGACGACGCCGGTGCATCCGAACGAGTGCGGGACGCGCACCCCGCAGCGCCGACCGGGGGTCGGACGGCTGCGGCGGGCCGTAAGGGGACGACGGCGTCATGAGCCAAGCGTGACAGATTATTCGGGCATTTCTCCGATTTTGCTCCTATTGCCATAAGACGCCTGATGGAGGGGTGGACGGTCGGCGTGTCGAGCCGATCGGCTCACAGGGCGGGGCCGGTGTGACGACGCCCGTTCAGGTACGGCCACGGGTTGGCCCGGCACCCGTTGAGGAAGAGCGTCTGCTGCATCATCACCGGCGCCGGCCGACCGGCACCGGGGCAGCGCTCGTGCCGATGCCCCAGCTGGTGACCCACCTCGTGATTGACGACGTACGTCCGGTAGACCGCCAGCGGCACGGCAGCCGAGACGAAGTGCGGCACCGACAGCCGCCACCGATCCAGGTTGATGATCACCTGACCGGGTGCCCGACAGGACGTGTACGGCCGGCCGTTGATCCGGATGTCCACCCCACCCTGAGCGCACATCCGGCCCGCGGTGCGAGCCGTGGCGAGGTAGACGGTGAAGTCGCGAGGCGCAGCCCCGGGCACCTGCTGAAGCCGAAGCCTGCCGCTGTCGACCCAACTGCCCGGCCCGGCGAGCGCCGTCTGAACCGCCTGGGCGAACTCGCCGGCGTCCTCGTCACTGCCCGACTCCACCGCGACCCGGTAACGCCGCAGCTCACCCGCCCGGCCCAGCACCGGGCCGGAGCGGGAGTCGTAGCCGAAGCTGCCCGTGCCGGCGCTCGGCACCGCGCCGGGCACCCGCAACACCGGGGGCGGGCTGGACGGAGGCACGGCAGAGGGCGAAGGCTCCGGCGGCAGCGGCGCGGCCACCAGCGGCGGTGGCGAGCCGACCTGCTCGGCGGCCAGCCGCTCGGCGCCGGGATGCCCACCCGGCCCCTCAGCGATCACGGTCACCGCCGCGCCGACCGCCACCACCACCGCCACCAACTGGGCGAGCAACGCGAAACGTCGCCGACGGCGCACAGGAGGGCGGGCTGAGCTGGGCATCCAGGTCAGCCTGCCAGATCGGACCGCCCCGCGACCTCCCCCGTTTCGGCGAGCAGAGCGACCACCGCGCGGGCAACCAACCGGGGAACCTCCAACTGCGCCACATGGCCGACACCGTCGAGCATCATCAATCGGCTGTCCGGAATGACCCGGGCGGTCTGCGGCGCGACCCGCACGTCGACCAGACGGTCCTTTAGGCCCCCCACCACCAGGGTCGGTGCGCGTACCGCCCCGGCGAGACGCCACAGCGAACCCGGCCCCGGCAGGTACGACCGCAGGAAGCTGGAGACCAGCCCACGGAACGTCCGGACGTACGCGGCGGCGTAGTGCTCGGCCTCGTACCGCACCCGGATCTCCTCCAACGCCTCGGCCCGGCGCTGATCGCAGATCCGGCTGAGGTCGGCGACGCAGGCCTCCAGCACCTGCTGGGCCATCACCTCCGGCGGGAGCTGGGTGAGGTGCCGGGCGACAAGCCGTTCACCGCCGGGAAGTGCGAGCACCGGCAGCATCCGCCCCTGCAACGAGCGCCGGAAATCCAGGAACGGCAGCGCCGGGGAGATCAGCGTGAGGGTACGCACGAGATCCGGCCGGAGCCCGGCGACCTGGACCGCCACCGTGCCGCCGAGCGAGTTGCCGAACAGGTGCACCGGACCTCGACCGGAGTGCTCGATCCAGCGGACCACCAGATCGGCGAAGGCCGGAACGGTGTAGCGCGGGCCCGGCTCGCTACGGCCGAAGCCGGGCAGGTCGATGGCCTGCCCGTCCAGCCGGTCGGCGAGCAGCCCAGCCAGGTCGGTCCAGTTCTGTGACGACCCGCCCAGCCCGTGCACGTACAGCGCCGGCTCCGCGCCGGCGGCGGTGGCCGGGGTGTCCCGCACGTACGTGACCAGGCCGTCGAGGCGAACTTCCCGGCCCGGCCACGGCGGCGGGACACTGTCGTCGGGGAGCAGGTGGTCCGGCCAGAGGGCGGCGCTTCTCATCCCTCCAGTCTGCCCCGGACCACTCAGGACAGCAGCGCCTCCAGTCGACGGTTGACCGCCGCAAGCGTCGCCCGGACCACCGCCTGACGGGGGTCACCCGCGACCAGGGCCGATCCGGCCAGCTGCTCGACCCAGCCCTCACAGACCAGCAGCGCCACCACGGTGGCCACCTCGCAGTTGCCGAACGGCACCACCGCCGCGTGCTCGACGAAGCAGCGCCCCCGCTCGGCGTTCTCGGTGCCGCGCAGCAGCTCGTCCACCGCGGCGGCAGCCGCCACCGCGCAGAGCCGCAGCACGTAGCCGTCCACCGCCGGGCCGGTGGCGTACCCGGAGGCGCTGTCCTCCCCGGCCAGCAGCCGGACCTCGACGTTCGCGTCCAGGCCGAAGGTGCTGACCTGCACGTGGTCGATCACCACGCGGGGGCCCGGCGTGCCGCCGGTCTCCAGCGGCCGGGACGGCGCCGACTCCGTCGTGGTCACCTGACCACCTGAGTACGAGGTGCCAAGCGTCGCCGGGCTACCTGTCGCGGCACCGGCCGGGGCGGCCGACACCGACCCGGGTTCCTCGACTGTGGCGCGACCCCGGTGCGGAGTGTTCGCCCGACGGCGGCGCGTCGGGTCCGTGCTGGGCCGCGGCTCCGGGCCGGGCGGTGTGGTCTCGGCCCGACTGCCGGGTGGGCGGACGACCGTCGGCGAATCGGCGGCCCGAACCTCGCCGGGCTCGCGCAGGGCCGCGTTCTGGGTCGCCGGGGTACGCCGCTCGGTGGATCGCGTCTCGGCCGCGCGACGGCGAACCGGCGGAGGTGGCGTGGTGGGCAGACCGGGCACGTTCTGTGGCGCCGCGGCCAACCCCATCCGCTCCTGCAGAAGCCGGGCCACCTGCCGGCTCACCTCGGCCGGGTCGGCGCCGTCGGCCAGGTCCAGTCGAAGGCTGTGCGCACCGGCCGGCGTACGCCGCAGGGCCGCGTCACGGACTCCCGCCACCTCCCGGACGGCGTCCAGGATCGCGTTGACGTCGAACCCCTCGGGGCGCTCCCGCAAGGGGGCCGGCTCGTCATCCCGGCACAGGTGAGTGGCGATGCGGGCGAGTTCCGGGGTCTCGGCGGGTGGGTCCACGGCTGGCGGCTCCGGCACGACGGGCACGTCCGGTTGGGCGGGGACGCGCTGCGGCAGCACCACCGCGCTCGGGGCCGACTGCCGGTCGGCGTCGGACGACGACGTCGGGTCGGGGGCGGATCGGCGCGCCGCATACGCGGAGGGGGACGCCGGTGTGGACTGGTCGCGGCGGCCGGAACCCTTGGTGGCGGCGGCCGTTGAGGACGGGGTGTCCTTCGACGCCGGGTCGCTGACCGGCGCGGCCGGCTGGGGCGACTCGGCGGGTGACGGAGCGGGCGGCTCGGGCGACTCCGGTCGGAGTCGGAACGGCGCGGTCGGCCGGACCTCGGGCCGTGACTGGCCGGGCGTCTCACCCCCGTCGCCCCCACCGATGCCTGCCGACCGGCTCGCCGGCCAGGACGGACGTTCGACCGGACTCGCCGGGATCCGACCCTCGGCCCAGTCGGGCCGCTCGGCCCGGGAACCGCTCGCCGTCGGCGAGCCGGTGGTCCACGAGGAGCGCTCCGCGACCAGGGACGGGCCGGCCGGGGCCGGCGGCGCGTCGGTAAGCGTCGGAGGCGGGCCGGCCGGTGCCGGGGGTGGGCCGGCGGGTGCGGCAGGTGACGCATCGGCTGGTGCCGGCTTGTCCGCCGGCGACGGGCTGGAGGCCCAGGACGGTCGCGTCGGCGGTGCGCTGGGCGGCACCGGATCGGCTCCCCCGGCCCAGGACGGCCGTGCCGACGCCGGGCCGGTCGCGGGTGGTTCGGACCCACCGGCCCAGGACGGTCGTACCGGCGGCACGCTGGTCGCGGCCTCGGAGCCGCCGGCCCAGGACGGCCGCACCGGCGGCGCGCTTGTCGGCTTCGGGTCGACCCCGCCAGCCCAGGACGGACGGTCGGCCCGGGGCCCGCTGCTCGCCCCAGAACCCGCCCACGACGGCCGGTCGGCGGGCGGACCACTTGTCGGGGTCGCACCACCCGCCCAGGACGGCCGATCGGCCGGTGGGGCGCTTGTCGGCTCGGCGGGGCGCTCCGGCGCGGGCTCGGATTCGCCCCGGGTGGGTTCGTACGCCCGGGGCACCTCGGCGCGCACCGGCTCGTACGGGCGGGGTACCTCGGCGCGCACCGGCTCGTACGGCTGGTTCGGCTCGGCGACCCAGCCCGGCGCCGCCTCGTCCCGTGCTGCCGGGCCAGCCGGTTCGTCGTCCTGGCGGGACCAGGGTGGTGCCCAGCCGCCACCCCAACTCGGACGGTTCCAGCTGGGCCCCGACCAGTCAGGCTCGGCGGCCGGCGACTCCCCGGCCCGGTGCGACTCTCCGGAGCGGTGGGTGTCACCAGCGCGATGGGTGTCCGCCGGTCGGGGTTCGTCGGCGGCACGGCCGGGCTCACCGTCGGCGGCGTGCGCGGCTGGACCCGGGGTGCGCCCCGAGGTCGCCGCGTGCTCCGGTGTGAGCGGGGCCCGCCAGTCGCGGGGTGCGGCCGGACTGTCGTCGGCGGCCAACCGCTCGCCGGTCGGCGCGTGAAAGCCGGGCGGCACCTCGAAGCCCGACGCGGCGGTGCCGACGGGCGGCACCTGAACGGCCGGCGGGGCCGAGGTGGGTAAGCCGGGCTCGGCCCAGCGGGCACGGTGCGCGGCAGCCGGATCGACGGTGGGGCCCGCGTCGGGCTCGGTGGCACCCTGCTCTGCCGGTGGAGCGGGACGTTGGGCGGGCACCACGAGCCGGTCGCTCGGCGCGCCGGGGCGACCCTCGGCGGGCAGCCCGGGCGGGGCGCTCACCGGGCTCGGGCGCCCCGTCGGCGGTTCGAGACCGGGGTGGTGGACGCCGTTGACGTCGGCCGGGGGGTGCGTGCCGTTGACGTGGTGGCCGTTGGTGCGGGCCGGTGACTCCGGATCGCCCGACCCCCCGACCAGCGGCGATGGCAGATCGCCGTGCCGGGTCGAGGAGGTTCGCCAGCCCGACGCGGGGTCTGGCTGCCAGCGCGGGGCCTCGTCCCGGGCAGCCTCGTGGTCGGCGGCTCGGGGCCACCCACCCGCCGGAGGTGCCCACCCGCTGACGGAACGGCTCGGGTCGTCGTGCTGACCCGCTCCGTCACCGTGCTCTCCCGGGGTGGCGGCTCCGGGTTGCCCTGTTTCACTCACCGCGCGCTCCTTGGTCGCCCCCGCTGAGGCTACCGTGTGCCGAGAGTGGCGATAAGTTACAGCGGCGGGCCATTTCCACGACGGAGGTCACGGGCTTCGCCCGGTCTGGGGGGAAAATGCCGGCTCGTACGGAGAACTCGGAGGATCCCATGACCGCTGCGGGGAACGGTGCTCAGACCGCTGGCCGGCCAACTCGCCTGCCCCGCTCCGCGCGCCGTAAGCAGCTTCTCGCTGCGGCGCAGGAGGTGTTCGTCGCGCAGGGCTACCACGCCGCCGCGATGGACGACATCGCCGAGCGGGCCGGGGTCTCGAAGCCGGTGCTGTACCAACACTTTCCCGGGAAGATGGATCTCTACCTGGCGCTGCTCGACACGCACTGTGACGCCATCGTCGCTCAGGTGCAAGATGCGATGCGCGGCACCAGTGACAACAAGGAGCGGGTCAGCGCGTCGGTGCGGGCGTACTTCGACTTCGTCGACCACGAGAGCGAAGCCTTCCGGCTCGTCTTCGAATCGGACCTGCGCAACGACCCGGCGGTGCGGCAGCGGGTGGAACGGGTCGAGCAGGGCTGCATCGCGGCGATCACCGACACCATCATCTCCGACACCGGGGTGAGCCGGGCGCACGCCGAGTTGCTCGCGTCCGGGCTGGTCGGCGCGGCGGAGACGGCCGCGCAGTTCTGGCTGGCGGGCGGCCGGCAGGTGCCGAAGGCCGAGGCCGAGGCGTTGGTGGCCGCGCTGTCGTGGCGGGGCATCGCGAGCTTCCCGCTGCAAGGTGAGTCAGCCTGACCGTTGACCCCGTGATCGGATAGCCTTCGCAGGGCGGTTCTTTCGCCCCAGTTGAGGAGGCACAGTGGAGGTCAAGATCGGCGTGCAGTACGCGCCGCGCGAGCTGGTTCTGGACAGCGCGCAGTCGCCGGCCGAGATCGAGCAGATCGTGACCGACGCCTTCGCCGGCAACGGCGGCACGCTCTCCCTGACCGACGAGAAGGGCCGGCGGGTCATCGTTCCGGTCGAGAAGGTCGCCTACGTCGAGATCGCCGAGGCGTCGCCCCGGGCGGTCGGGTTCACCGTCCGCTGACCGGTCCGGCCATCGCGGCAGGTCGGCACTAGGCCCACCTGCCGCAGGCCGGCACCGGCCCGACCGACAGGTCGGTCAGTTGTTCAGCCCGACGGCGGCCATCCGCGCGGTGTGCGCGGTGGTGAGCCTGCCGAACAGCCCGGGCACGTCGACCCGGCCGTCCCGCGCGATCAGCGCGGTGAGGGTGGCCCGCTCGGCGGCGACGCGGCCAGCCTGGGACAACGCCTCGCCGACCAGCCGCCGGGCCCACATCGAGAGCCGGCCGGCCACCCTGGGGTCGTCGGCGACGGCCACCCGGATCTCTTCTGCGGCGAAGTCCGCGTACCGGGAGTCGTGCAGGACGTCGAGCACCAGCGCCCGGTCCGGCTCCTCGAGCGCATCGGCGATCTCGCGAACGAAGTCGTCGGTGATCGCGTCGCCGACGTACGCCTTCGTGACCACTTCCGCCCAGTCCCGTGGCTCGGTCGAGTCGTGGTACGCCTGCAACGGCCCGACGTAGGGCGCCATCGCCTCCTCCGGCCGCACGCCGAGTGCCCCGAGCCGGTCGGCGAGGCGGCGGTAGTTGGCGATCTCGGCTGCGGCCATCTCGTTCAGCGCGGCCCGGCGGTGCAGGTCAGGGGCGAGCCGCGCGTCACCGGCCATCCGCTCGAAGGCGAGCAGCTCACCGAAGGCGACCAGGCCCAGCAGGTCGGCGTACGCGGAACCGGAGGCGGACACGAGCGGCAGGCTATCGCGTGGCCGCCCTCCACACCGCCCCCGGTCGATCAAGGAGTTGTGGTGCCCGACTAGGGAAACAAAGGGTGTTTTGTCCACCAGCACAACTCCATGATCGACGCAGCAGACGCACGGGCACTT
Organism: Micromonospora sp. NPDC003944; assembly: GCF_053605225.1. Classification (NCBI taxonomy): domain Bacteria; kingdom Bacillati; phylum Actinomycetota; class Actinomycetes; order Micromonosporales; family Micromonosporaceae; genus Micromonospora; species Micromonospora sp. NPDC003944. The sequence goes on along the minus strand of NZ_JBSGIV010000057.1, from coordinate 4,455 downwards.
GTGTGGCATGAGTCACAATTACTTGCCCCGCGCGTCGGATGCCCGGCAGGGAATCGGGACGAGGGCATGCCTGTTCAGGTAACATGGAGCAGTTGCCGTGGGCGCCGATCTGATCGAAGCTCAGCCCGCGGCGCGCGTGCGGCCCGGTCCGGCTCGGCAATCTGCCGCCGACCGTGTGGCCCGCGTCAAACCGAACGCGCCCTGAGGACATGACGGGCGCACCCACGAGAGGGCACCCCCACATCCACATGAGCGACCTGACTCAAGATTTGCTGGACGGCCAGGAACTGGCCCCCACCGCCCCGGTTCGCCCGGAGGCCCCCACGTTCGCCGCACTCGGCGCCCGTACCGAGACCGTCGAGGCCCTGGCCTCGGCCGGCATCACCCGCGCCTTCGCCATTCAGGAGTACGCGATCCCGATCGCGCTGCGCGGCGTCGACCTGATCGGTCAGGCGCCGACCGGCACCGGCAAGACCCTCGGCTTCGGCGTACCGCTGCTCGACCGGGTCTTCGCCCCGGGCGAGGGCAGCGACGGCGTGCCGCAGGCGCTTGTCGTCGTACCCACCCGTGAGCTGGGCATCCAGGTCGCCAAGGACCTGGCCGCAGCCGGCCGGACGCGCGGCGTCCGGGTGCTGCCGATCTACGGTGGCGTGGCGTACGAGCCGCAGATCGACGCGCTGCGCAAGGGCGTCGAGATCCTGGTCGGCACCCCCGGCCGGTTGATGGACCTGCAGAAGCAGAAGCACCTCCGACTGGACCGGGTGCACGCGCTCGTCCTCGACGAGGCCGACCGGATGCTCGACCTGGGCTTCCTCGACGACGTCGAGAAGATCCTGGCGATGCTTCCGGAAGACCGGCAGACGATGCTCTTCTCGGCCACCATGCCGGACCCGATCGTCACCCTGTCGCGGCGCTTCCTGCGCCAGCCGATGACGATCCACGCCGGGCACACCGCCGAGACCGGCCCGTCGCCGCAGACCCAGCAGCTCGTCTACCGCACCCACTCGATGAACAAGGTCGAGGTGGTGGCACGCATCCTCCAGGCGGAGGGGCGCGGGCTGACCATGATCTTCACGCGTACGAAGAGGGCAGCCGACCGGGTCGCCGAGGACCTCGACTTCCGCGGGTTCGCGGTCGCCGCGGTCCACGGTGACCTCGGCCAGGGTGCTCGCGAGCGGGCGCTGCGGGCCTTCCGGGCTGGCAAGATCGACATCCTGGTCGCCACCGACGTGGCAGCCCGAGGGCTGGACGTCACCGGCGTCACCCACGTGATCAACTACGACTGCCCGGAAGACCAGGACACCTACACCCACCGGATCGGTCGTACCGGCCGGGCCGGCGCGACGGGCGTCGCGGTGACCTTCGTCGACTGGGACGACATGCCGCGCTGGCGGATCATCGACAAGACCCTCGGTCTGGAGATGCCAGAGCCGCCGGAGACGTACCACACGTCGCCGCACCTCTACACCGACCTGCACATCTCGACCGAGGTCAGCGGCACGTTGCCCACGGCCGAGCGCACCCGGGCCGGGCTGTCCGCCGAGATCGAGGAGGACCTGGGCGGGACGACCCGCTCCCGCCGGGGCGACGGCGGCGGTCGGGGCTCGCGACGCGGTGAGGGTCGCGGCGAGCGCCGTGGTCGGGGCGAGGGCCGCCGTGACCGCTCCGACGCCGGCACGCCGGCCGAGACGCCTGCGGCCGACGCCACCGACGAGAGCACCCGCACCCCCCGCCGCAGGCGTCGCCGCCGCGCCGGCGAGGTGGTCGCGGGCGAGGCGACCGCGGTGATCTCCGCCGACAGCGGCCCCGCAGAGCCGGCCACCGGGTCCGACGGCGAGGCGACCAAGCCGCGCCGCCGCCGGCGCCGCCGTGGTGGCGGTTCCGGTGCGGGTACGCCGGCCGAAGCGACCGCGGACTGACGTACCAGCCACACCTGACATCCCCCGCACCGCCTCGCACGGTGCGGGGGATGTTCCCTTCTCCCACCTCACCTGCCGAAGATGGAACGATGCCGCAACCACTGGACGCCGCCCTGACCGAGGTTCGGGCGCTGCTGCTCGACCCCGCGCTGACCCGGGCGGTCGCCGCCGGCCGCCGCCGAGGGCGCCGCCCCACAGTCGAGCGGGCCGAACTGCGGCCGGTGACGCTCAAGGCCGGGCCGCGAATGCAGATCACCACGTCCGACGGCGCTCGCCCGTACACCCGCAATGTCGCCCCCGGCACCGAGGCGGCCGCCGCCGTCGACGAACTGCTTGCCGAGCCGTTCGGCAACTGGCACGTCGAGACGGCCGAGGCGACCCTCCAGCTGCGGGTGACCAAGTCCGGTGAAGCGCAGGTGCACCGAGCCGCGACGTCCCGCCCGGCGGCGACGCCCGCCGGTAACGACCGGGCCAAGGATTACCTGCTCGACCCCGGCGACCCGATCTTCGCCGAGATCGGCGGGTCGGCGGCCAAACGCCGCCAGGTGGACGCGTTCCTGCGCGCCCTTGCCGCCACCCTGCCCGACGATCTGACCGGACCGCTGCGGGTGGTCGACCTGGGCTGCGGCAACGCGTACCTCACGTTCGCCGCGTACCGCTACCTGACGGGTCGGGGCCTCGACGTCCAGCTTGTCGGTGTGGATGTCCGGGAGGACCAGCGGCGGCGCAACACCGAGTTGGCGCAGCGGCTCGGCTGGGCCGATCAGGTCAGCTTCGTGGCCGGGACGATCGCCGACGCCGTCGTCGACCCCGCCCCGGACCTGGTGCTGGCGCTGCACGCCTGCGACACCGCCACCGACGAGGCGCTGGCCCGCGCGGTTCGCTGGGAGGCCCGCTGGGTACTTGCCGCGCCGTGCTGCCACCACGATCTGGCGAAGCAGCTCCGCGCCCACCCCGCCCCGGCCCCGTACGAGCTGCTGACCCGGCAGGGCATCCTGCGGGAGCGCTTCGCCGACGTGCTCACCGACGCCCTGCGCGCCGGGCTGTTGCGGGTGCACGGCTACCGGGCCGAGGTGGTGGAGTTCGTGGACTCGCAGCACACCCCACGTAACCTGCTGATCCGCGCACGTCGTACCGGCGCTGCGGCGACCGGGCCGCAGCACGCCGAGTACCGCGAGCTGGTCGACCAGTGGCGGGTCACCCCCCGGCTGGAGACCCTGCTGGCTACCGGGGAGGGGCCCGCCACCTGAAACCTGGGTGGGTCGGCCGGTATTGCGGGCGCAGGCGCTGCTGGCCTCGATGTGGCTAGCGTCGGCGGTCCCGACCACCGTTGCGCTCGCTGGCACCGTGGTCGCGCACCGACACCCGGTCGGCACCGGACCGCTGGCTGGGCCAGTCGGCGTCGCCCGCGCTGGTCGGGAACGGCACGACCTTGCCCCCGGCCTCGGCGTTGCCGGCTGCCGTGAAGGCGTTCCAGGAGATGTCCACAAGCAGCTTCTTCACCTCGGCGTGCCGGATGGCCGCGTTGTGTTGCAACGCCATCCGGGCACCGAGCAGGACCGCGACAAGTGTGGTGGTGATGGCGCCGGTGGCGGCCAGCACCTGGAGACCTGTCGCGGAGTCGGTGCGGAGCACCATGATCAGCAACCAGATCCAGAACGCGGCGGCGAAGACGCCGGCCTTGGCGACGAAGAAGAGGCTCACCGCACCGGGCTGGTACGGCTGGGGGCGGCTCGATTCGGCCATGGTGCTCCTCGGCGGTGGTCCGGGCGGACGAGGCGGGCGGCAGGCGTCAGGTCGGGACGGGCACCGAGCTTAATTGAAGAACGATGATGATCGCTCGATGCAATTTTCGTTCTGCACACACGGTTCCAGAGAAAAGTCTCGTCCATGGGACAGTTTGTGCGGTCAGTCAATTGTTTCCGGCCTCAGGAGTACTACCCTCGAAAGACGCATCGTCCCGGTGCTTCGACGGGAGGGGAAGTCACGCAGGGATGGGATCAGCCGACGTATCACCGCAGATGGCCTTCGCCCGCTTCGTCCGGCGCGCCATCGATGACGCTCGCGACGAACGTGGCTGGACCGTGAGTGATCTTGCCTCGCACACGGGCGTGGGTCGCTCCACCGTGTTCCGCTGGCTTGCCGGCGATTGGCAGGACTATCCCGAATTGGCCAAGGTGCGCGGCTTCTGCGCCGCACTGGACCTCCCGGTCGCCGCCGCGTTCCGCGCGCTGGGGCTACCCGACGCGGGTCCCGCGCCCCGCCGACGCCACGACGACGGCCCGGTCGAGGCCGACGTCCGGGCCATCCTGGACCGGCTGGCCGACCCCACGGTCCCCGCCGAGGAGAAGCACCACATCCGCGACCTCCTCCGCTACCTGGCCCGCCGCCCCATCCGCCGAGCCGGCTAACCACCCCACCCCACCCCACCCGGCCCCCCTCAACCGAGGCTGAGGCTGGGTCCGGCCCGCTTCTCCGCGGTGATCAAGAGGTTTGCGTCAAACCACGGGCGGAATCTGACGCAAACCTCTTGATC
>NZ_JBSGIV010000056.1:0-50539 GCF_053605225.1 Micromonospora sp. NPDC003944 | reverse complement strand
GGCGGCCAGATCTTGCATGAGTCACTCGTCGATCACCGACGTCGAACCCTACCGATGCCAACCTCCCGGAACCGGCCCACCTATAGAAGCGTCGCGGCCGACCCCGGGCGGTCGCGGTCGATCATGGAGTTGTGGTGCCGGATTTGGGGCTGCTTGAGGGCTTTGTCACCCACCACAACTCCATGATCGACGGGACAGGGCGGGGCGGGGCTGGGGCGGGCGGGGGCTGGGCGGGGTGGGGCGGGGCTGGGTGGGGCGGGGCTGGGTGGGGTGGGGCTGGGTGGGGTGGGGGTGGGTTATCTCGGGGTGGGGTTTTGGCTGGTTAGGCCGGTGGTGATGCGGACGGTGGTGCCGGCGGCGCCGGTGACGACCTCCATCGCATCGGTCAACTCGCGGGCCAGCCAGAGGCCCCAGCCGCCGGCGGTGTCCGGGGCTGGCCGAGTGCGGTCGCCAAGCCGCTGCGGGCTGATCCCGTGCCCGTGGTCGGCGATCTCGCAGACCAGTACGTCCGACTCGCGCCAGAGCCGCAACCAACCGCGCCCACCGCCGTGTCGCACCGCGTTGGTGATCAGTTCGTTGATCGCGAGCACGAAGTCGTCAAGCCCTTGGCCGGTGAGGCCCGAGGCGTGCGCGCAGGAGGTGACCGAGTGTCGAATCTCGGTCACCTGGGCCTGGTCAAAGGCTTCGGCGATCAGGAGGGCAGGTTCGATGGGCACAACCGTACGCGGTGCGTGCGGATCTGCGTTCGTCATGGGCCCGTCCCGGCGGCGCATCTCGGAGTATTTCGCGGCTTTTCCACCGTACGTCAGGGTTTCCCGAACCGCACTCGCTGCTCGCCGTGTGGCGGCCCGGTTGTGGCATCCTGACCGCCATGCCGTCGCCGCCGGGTGGGTTCGAGGTGCCGCTGTGGCGTGCGCTCGCCGTGTTCCGACTGGCCTCCCTGGCGTACGTCTGCGCGCTCGCGGTGCGCGACGCCGACGAGTACGCCCATCCGTACGCGGTCGGTGCCCTGATCCTGCTGATGGTCGTCTGGACCGGGGCGACCGCGGTCGGGTACGCCCGACCGGCCTGGCGGCGCTGGCCGCTGCTGCTTGCCGACCTCGGGGTGGTGGTGGCCATCGTGCTCGCCACTCCGTGGGTGGTCGGTCGGACGGCGCTCACGCACGGCGTACCCACTCTGGGGGTGGCCTGGATGGCCGGCCCGGTGCTGGCCTGGGCCGTCTCCGGCGGTCGGCGGCGGGGCACGGTGGCCGCGCTGCTCGTCGCCGGCGCGGACCTGGCCACCCGGGAGCGGATCGGCCAGTCCTCGTTCACCGGGGTGATCCTGATGCTGCTCGCCGGGGTGGTGGTCGGGCACGTGGCCCGGCTGGCGGCCAGCGCCGAGGAGCGCCTGCAACGTGCGGTGGAGTTGGAGGCCGCGACCCGGGAGCGGGAGCGGCTGGCCCGGGACATCCACGACTCGGTGCTCCAGGTGCTCGCGCTCGTGCAGCGGCGCGGCGCCGACCTGCCCGGGGAGGCCGGCGAGCTGGCTCGGCTGGCCGGTGAGCAGGAGGCCGCGCTGCGGGCGCTGATCGCCGGCAGCGGCCCGGCGGCCGGCAGCCTTCCGGACGGGGGTGAGGCGGTGGACCTGCGGACCCTGCTCGGCCGGTACGCCTCGGCGGCGGTGGCGCTCTCCGCCCCGGCCACTCCCGTGCCGCTGCCCCGACGGGTGGCCGGAGAGTTGGCCGCGGCGACAGGTGCGGCGCTTGACAACGTGGGGCGGCACGCCGGTGGCCGGGCCTGGGTGCTGATCGAGGACGAGGGGACGACGGTGACGGTGTCGATTCGCGACGAGGGGCCGGGCATCCCGGACGGCCGGCTGGCCGAGGCCGCCGCCCAGGGTCGGCTCGGTGTGACCCAGTCGATCCAGGGCCGGGTGGCCGACGTGGGCGGGTCGGTCCGGATCGTGTCCGCCCCCGAGGCGGGCACCGAGATCGAGCTGAGCGTGCCGAGGTCACCGCGGTGAACCAGGTCCGGGTGATGGTGGTGGACGACCATCCGATGTGGCGGGAGGGGGTGGCCCGGGACTTGACCGAGGCCGGCTTCCTGGTGGTGGCGACAAGCGGCGAGGGGCGACAGGCCATCCGGGTGGCCGCCGCCGCCCGACCCGATGTCGTCGTCCTCGACCTGCAACTACCGGACATCTCCGGTGTCGAGGTGATCCTGGGCCTGCGCGCGGCGTTGCCCGCCGTACGGGTGCTGATGCTCAGCGCCAGCGGGGAGCACCAGAGTGTGCTGGACGCGGTCAAGGCCGGCGCCACCGGCTATCTGGTGAAGTCGACGGCGCCCGCCGAGTTTCTGGAGGCGGTCCACCGCACCGCGGCCGGCGACACGGTCTTCACCCCCGGCCTGGCCGGGCTGGTGCTCGGCGAGTACCGCCGGCTGGCCGCCGGACCGGGGCGGGGGACCGGCCCGGCCGGCGCTGCCGAACCGACGGCGCCGCAGCTCACCGACCGGGAGACGGAGGTGCTGCGGCTGGTGGCGAAGGGGATGTCGTACAAGCAGATCGCCCAGCGGCTCGGCCTGTCGCACCGGACCGTGCAGAACCACGTCCAGAACACGCTTGGCAAGCTGCAACTGCACAACCGGGTCGAGCTGACCCGGTACGCCATCGAACGCGGCCTAGACAACTGAGCAGACGCCGGACTGAACGGCCGCCAGACCGAGCAGATGTCAGACCGAGCGCGGCGGCTCGGTCTCGTGGATGGCCAACTCCTCGGCGGTCGCGCCGCCTCCGGCCGATCCGGCGTCGTACGCCACCGAGTCGGTCTCCTGGTCGGTGTGCGACCCCTCGTCCGGCTCCACCAGCCGACCCACCGTGGCGTCGGCCACCGTGCCGAGCTGTCCGTGGTCGTAGAGGGAGACGGGCGAGTTCGGGTCCGAGGTCGGCCCGGGATCCATCACGTCGGCGTCCAACTGGGCCTCCGCCGCGGCTTCCAGGTTGTCCGCCTCGAAGGCGATCTTCGGGTCGATCGTGCCGGCCAGTGGGTCGTCCGCCGGGCGCTCGTAGACCTCGCGGTCGAGCTTGTAGTCCAACGACTCACCGTCGAGCTGCTCCTCGGCGGTCGTGCCGAACCGGTCCACCGCCACCGGCGTCCGGTCGCCGGGCAGCTGGGCCGGGTCGGGGCCGTCGGCCTCACGCCCGGTGAGGACGTCGTCGTTGGCGCTCGAGTCGTCATCGGCGGTGTCGGGCAGCCCCTGCGCCTCGGTGTCGGACACGGGGGTCGGGTACTCGTTGTCGCGCATGTCTGATCACTACCCGCTGCCCTCCCGCCGTAACCGGGCGAGCCCCGGCGGTACGGCGTAGAACCGGGCGCCGATCGCGAAAGGCCCCGTCAGGCGGCTTCGTCGTCCGGGTGCAGCACACACCAGACGACCTTGCCGTCCGGTACGACACTGCTGCCCCAGCGACGGGTCACCGTGTCGATGAGCAGCAGGCCCCGGCCGCCGGCTCGGGTCGGTGGGGATATCCCGCCGAACGTGGGCCGGCGCGGGGAGTGGTCGCGAACCGCCAGGTGCAGGGTGTCCTCCCGAGGCGCCAGCCGAACCGTCATCGGAGTCTGGGCGTGCGCCACCACGTTGTTGACCATCTCGGTGATCGCGATGCACGCCGGGTCGGTGAGCGTCGCCATGCCCCAGCGCGCGCAACCGGTGGTGACCAGCTCGCGCGCCTGCCTGGCGGCGCCGACCGTCGGGGTCAGGTCGGCGGTGAGCACGGCCGCGAGTGGCGCTGTGCGGAGCGCGGCAAGCGCGCCGTCCACGGTCGGCCAGGTCGGTACGCCAGCCACCGTGGTCGGCCCGGCGTCCGCGTCGGCGGTTCCGTCCACCGTCGGGTCACCCACCAGTAGGTCGGCGGCGGGCCAGTCGGCGATCTCCCGACGGACGTCGGCGAAGACGCCCCGCCCGACGGGGTCCACGCCCCGCAGGCCGCTCACGTCGACGACCACCGGGCCGGGCCGCGCCACGAGGCGGGCGAGCAGCGCGCCGCGTACCGCCTCGGCTGCGGAGGCGTCGAGCACCCCGGTCAGCCGGACCAGCGCCGACGACTCGTCGACTTCCACGAGACAGCTCGACATGATCGCCCCATTGTGCGCGCCGGTGACGGTGAGCGCATTCGGGCGCTCGACGTCGGCCATCAGCGGTCCGACCGGGAGCGGCGGTTGATGGCGGCCAGGGTGCCGACAGCGGTGCCGGCTGCGGCCAGACCGAACGCGGCGGTCATCCGCACCAACTGTCGCCGTCGACCGTGCCAGCCCCCGTCCACGCGCGCCTGGGCGTCGGCGTCGAATACGTTGCCGCTGCTGTCCACCCGGGCGCCCGGGCCGAACTGTGTGCGCTGGGCGTACCAGCCGAGGGTGCGCTCCACGAGCGCGGGCGCCAACCGCCACTGCAGACCGATCAGCCGGGCCGCGCCACCGGCGTACGCCTCGCGGCGGGGTCGGCGCAGCAGCCGGACGATGGTCTCGGCGACCACCTCCGGTGGGTAGATCGGGGGAGGCGGCATCAGCTCCCGGCCGCTGTGGTTGCCGGAGTGCCGGAAGAACGGGGTGTCGATGGTGGCCGGCAGCACGGTGCAGACGGAGATCTGCCCGCGACCGGTGACCCGCAGCTCCTGGCGGACGGTGTCGGCAAGCCCGCGGATGCCGTGCTTGGTGGCGTTGTACGCCGACTGGTAGGGCATCGCCACCTCGGCCAGCACCGAGGCGTTGTTGACGAGCACGCCGCCACCGGCGGCGCCCAGGTAGGGCAGGGCCGCCTTGATGCCGTGCACCGCCCCGAGCAGGTTCACCTCCAGCACCCGGCGGAACTCGGCGACCGGGATCTCGTCGAACAGACCCACGGCGCTCACCGCGGCGTTGTTCACCCAGGCGTCGATCCGGCCGAACTCGGCCGCCGCCTGATCGGCCAGCCGTCGCACCGACTCCAGCTCGGTCACGTCGGTCGGTACGACGAGCGCCCGTCCGCCCAACGCCCGGCAGCGCTCGGCGACCTGTAGCAGGGCGGGCTCACTGCGGGCGGCCAGCACGACGGCGGCACCACGGCGGGCCAACGCGTATGCGGTAGCCGTGCCGATCCCGCTGGACGCGCCGGTGATGACCACTGTCGAATCGTCGAGGCTGCGGGTCAGCGGCATTCCTGAGCGGTACCCCGGGCCGGAGCTGGTCACACCGGCCACGGCCTGTCGATCATCGTCGAACCGACCGGTCGCGTGTCGCGTGTGCTTGCCGTGGCGCAAGTGTCGGTGGCACTCGCGCTGACTCTTCCTGATCTGCCAGGTTTGGGCTCAGCGTCGCGGGGTTAATGGGACGCTCTGACCGGGAGGACCACCGCCGAGGAAAGATCGCAGGGAGGTGACCCATGCGCGTCGGCCTCGTCTGCGCGCACGCCAGTTCCTATCGCCACGCCGACGGCCCGCCGGTCGGCACCCGACAGCACATCGCGCGGGTCGCCGCCGAGCTGGCCGAGCGAGGCCATGACGTCCGGCTCTACGACCGCCGGGACGACCCGGCGCTGCCGGCGACGACGAACATGGACGGCTATCAGGTGCACCAGGTGCCCGCCGGCCCGCCCACCCCACTGCCCACCGCCGAGCTGATCCCGTACGTGACGGAGGTCGGCCGGTGGCTTGCCGACGAGTGGTCGGGTGGCTGGCGGCCCGAGGTGGTGCACGGGCACTACTGGGTCGGTGGCCTGGCCGCCGCGCACGCCGTTCGGGAGACCGACGTTCCGGTGGTGCAGACGTTCCACTCGCTCGGCGTCGAGCAGCTGCGCCACCTGGGCGGCCACTACGACGGGCCGGGTCAGCGGATCACGCTCGAGCGCGCGTTGACCCGGGCGGTCGACATCGCCGTGGCGCAGTCCAACGACGAGGTCGACGAGTTGACCCGGATGGGCCTGCAACGCAGCTCCGTGGCGTTGGTGCCGGCCGGCGTCGACATCGAGCAGTTCCACCCCGACGGCGAGGCCGCACCGCGCGAGCAACGGCCCCGCATCCTCTCGGTGGGTTCACTCGCCGCCGGGCACGGCCAGGAGGACCTGATCCGGGCGATGCGGCTGGTCGGTGACGCCGAGTTGGTGATCGCCGGCGGCCCGCCGGCCGACCAACTGGCCAACCACGCCGAGGCGCGGCGGCTGCGCGAGCTTGCCGAACAGATCGGCGTCGTCGACCAGGTACGGCTCGTCGGGGCGGTGCCGCACGACCAGATGGCCACCTGGTACCGGTCGGCGGACGTGGTCGCCTGCACTCCGCACTACTCCTCCGCCGGGCGGGTCTCGCTGGAGGCGATGGCCTGCGGGGTGCCGGTGATCGGCTATGCGATGGGTGGCCTGGCCGACGCCGTCGTCGACGAGGTCACCGGCCGCCTGGTGCCCCCCGGTGACGTACGCGCACTAGGGGTCTCGATGCGCCGGCTGCTCGCCGACAACGCCGGGCGGTTCGCGTACGGGCACGCCGCGGTGGACCGGGTGCGCAGCAGCTACACGTGGGAGCGCACCGCCGGCGCGTTGGAGCGGCTCTACGAGCGGGTGGTGAGTCGCCGCAAGCCGGTCGAGGCCTGAGCGGGGGAGGTGCCGGGCGGCGCGGTTCGTCAGCCGGGCCGGCCGGCACCCACCATGGCGGGGTCCCGGCGGCGTGCCACCGAGCGGTGCTGCTGCGGTTCGGCGTACCGGGTCAGGCCGATCACCGCGGCCAGGGTGACCAGGAAGCCGACCGCGGCAAGCCACTCCCGTCCCGGCCAGATCTTGTCGTTGAGCAGCAGCAGGCCGACGATCGCGGCCGGCACCGCGCCGGCCGCGTCCATCGCGGCGACCGCGGCGGTCGTCGAGCCGCGCTGCATGGCCAGACCGAGCAAGAGCTGACCGACGATCGAGTGGGCGATCAGCAGGTAGAACAGCGGGTCGGCGAGGAACGCCTCGGCGGACGGCGCGGACGCCAGTGGTCGGGCGGCGACCGCGGCCGAGCTGAACGCCAGCCCGGCCAGTGAACCGAGGGCCACCGAACCCGGCGCCCCGTGCAGCCGGACGGCGAAGACACCGAGCACCGCGATCACGCCGAGCGCCACCAGCAGGGCGATCGAGCCGGCGGTGCCGAGCTGCTTCGACGGCGCCGGCCGGGCGGACAGCACCAGCGCGGTGATGCCCGCGAAGAGCAGCGCCAGCAGCACCACCTCCGCCGCCGGGAGCCGCCACTTCAACACCAGCACCCCGAGGACGGCGGTCACCCCGAGCCCGGCGGCCACACTTGCCTGCACGAGGAACAGCGGTAGGTCCCGACGGGCCAGGAAGGCGAGCACGAACCCGCCGATCTGACAGCCGAGGCCGACCAGGTACGTCCGGTGCCCGGCGAGGCGCAGCAGCAGGCCCGGATCGAAGGTGTGGTGGACCGTGGTGCGGGCCGCCGCCACCGACTGGAGCAGGTTGGCGAAGCCGTACGCGACGATCATCGCCGCGAGGAAGCACCAACCGGAGGAGACCACCTGGCGAGGATAGAGGTTGCCGGGGGTCAGCGCTCGGCTGGTCGATCCAGGCGGGCGAGGATGTCGGCGTGCAGTACACCGTTGGTGGCCACCACACTGCTGTCGGTGCCCGGGGCGCCGGTAGGGGACGGTCGCCCGGCCAGATCCGTGATCGCGCCACCCGCCTCGGTGACGATCGGCACCAGCGCCGCGACGTCCCACAGCGACAACTCGGGCTCGGCCATCACGTCGAGTGCGCCCTCGGCCAGCAGCATGTAACCGTAGAAGTCGCCGTACGCGCGGTTGCGCCAGCTGGCCCGCATCAGGTCGAGCACCGCGTCGAGCCGCCCGGCGCTCTCCCACCCGTTCAGGGACGAGTAGCAGAAGCTGGCGTCGTCGATCCCCCGTACCGCGGACACGCCGATCCGTTCGCCGGAATCCGGGCCCGGCCCGGCGTACGCGCCCGCGCCTGCGCTGGCCCACCACCGTCGACCGAGCGCCGGTGCGGACACCACACCGACCGCCGGCCGGTCGCCGTCGTAGAGCGCGATGAGGGTGGCCCAGATCGGTACGCCACGGACGAAGTTCTTGGTGCCGTCGATCGGGTCGATGATCCACCGCCGACCGTTCTGGTCGGCGGACGGCTGCGCGCCGTACTCCTCACCGAGCAGCCCGTCCGCCGGCCGGTGCTCGGCCAACAGGGCGCGGATCTCCCGCTCCACCGCGGTGTCGGCGTCGGAGACCGGCGTCAGGTCGGGCTTCGCCTCGACGCGCAGGTCGAGCGCGCGGAACCGGGCCGTGGCGATGGTGTCGGCCCGGTCGGCGAGCACGTGGGCGAGGGCGAGATCGGCGGCGTACCCAGTCATGCCGGCAACCTAGCCCACGCCCGTCGGGTCACTCGTCGGGCCCGCGCCGGTCACCCTCGCCCGGCCCGCGCTGGTCGCCGTCGCCGCGCGCGTCGCCCTCCCCGGCGCGGGAGGCGAGCAACCGACGGTACGACGCCAGCCGGCGCGGGTCCGCCTTACCGGCGGCCACCCAGGCGTCCAAACCGCAGTCGGCCTCGTCCGCGGTGTGTGGGCAGTTCGGTGGGCAGTCGACGGTGCCCTCGACCAGATCCGGGAAGCCGTGCAGCAGGCTGTCGGCCGAGACGTGCGCCAACCCGAAGCTGCGGATCCCGGGCGTGTCGATGATCCAGCCCGGGTCGGTGTCGACCCCGGGCACCGGCGGCAGCCGTAGCGCCACCGCGCTTGTCGAGGTGTGCCGGCCCCGGCCGATCGCGCTGACCACGCCGACGGCGCGCAGCGCGTCGGGAACGAGGCGGTTGACGAGCGTCGACTTGCCCACCCCGGAGTGCCCGACCAACACCGACACCTTGCCGCTGAGCAGCGCACGGAGCGCGTCGAGGTCGGAGTCGGGGCGGTTGAGCACGTACGGCAGCTCCAGCTCGGTGTAGTAGCCGAGCACCTCCTCCGGGCCGGCCAGGTCGGCCTTGGTGAGGCAGAGCAGCGGCTCGACGTCCGCGTCGTACGCCGCCACCAGGCAGCGGTCGATGAACCCGGTGCGCGGTGGCGGGTCGGCCAACGCGCTGACGATCACCAACTGGTCGGCGTTCGCCACCACCACCCGTTCCAGCCGACCCTCGGCGGTGGTCTCGTCGTCGTCGGCGGTGCGGCGCAGCACCGAGCGGCGCTCGGCGATCCGGACGATGCGGGCGAGCGCGCCCTCCGCGCCGGACGTGTCACCGACCAGGCTCACCCGGTCGCCGACCACCACCGACTTGCGGCCCAGCTCACGGGCCCGCATCGCGGTGACGGTGGGCAGCTCCGCGCCGACCACGCCCCGCTCGGCCCCGGAGAGCACGCAGGTGTAGCGCCCCCGGTCGACGGCGATGACGAACCCGTCGACCGCGTCGGCGTGTTGGGGGCGGGTGCGCGTACGCGGGCGCGACGACTTTCCGGGCCGGACCCGTACGTCGTCCTCGTCGTACTCCCGCCGTCTGGTCGCCAGGACCCGTCCCCTTCTCGCGTCAGCTCTTGCCGGTCACCATCGCTGACCATAGTGCCGGGAACTCGGGCATGGTCTTGGAGGTACACCCCACGTCGTCCACCTCGATGCCCGGAACGGCGAGCCCGGCCACCGCGGCGGCGTGCGCCATCCGGTGGTCGTGGTAGGTGCGGAAGGTCCCGCCACGCAGCGGGCGGGGGCGGATCTCCAACCCGTCCGGTGTCTCGGTGATGTCCGCCCCGAGCCCGCCGAACTCCCGGGCGAGCGCGGCGAGCCGGTCGGTCTCGTGGCCGCGGATGTGCCCGACACCGGTGAAGACCGACGGCGAGTCGGCGAGCATGGCCAGCGCGGTCAGCACCAGGGTCAGCTCGCCGACGTCGGACAGGTCGGCGGTCAGCCCGTGCACCACGCCGGTGCCGCGGACGGTCAGCCCGTCGGTGGAGAGGGTGACCTCGCCGCCCATCCGTTGCAGCAGCGAGCGAAGTTGCTCGACCGGCTGCCCGCTGCTGCGCGGCCAACCCTGAAGGGTCACCTCGCCGCCGGTGACGAGTGCCGCGGCGAAGAACGGCACGGCACCGGAGAGGTCCGGTTCGATGTCCCAGCCGCGCCCGGAGAGCGGGCCGGGCTCGACGGCCCAGACGTCGGGAGTGCTGTCGTCGACCGCCGCGCCGGCGGCCCGCAGCATCTGCACCGTCATCCGAAGGTGCGGCGCGGAGGGCACCGGCGGCCCGACGTGGCGTACCACGACGCCCCGGTCGAAGCGCGGGGCGGCGAGCAGCAGCCCGGAGACGAGCTGGCTGGAGGCGGACGCGTCGATCACCACCTCGCCCCCGGTGACCCGGCCGGTGCCGAGCACGGTCAGCGGGAGGCTGCCGGCGCCGGTCACGTCGATCCGGACGCCGAGCGAGCGCAGCGCATCGACGAGCGGGCCGAGCGGCCGGGTGCGGACGTACGGGTCGCCGTCGAAGGTGACCTGCCCGTCGGCCAGGCCCGCCACCGGCGGCACGAACCGCATCACGGTGCCGGCAAGCCCCACGTCGACGTGGGCGGGCCCGACCAGCGGGTGCGGTCGGATCAGCCAGCGCTCGTCGTCACTTATCGACACGTGCGCGCCCATCCCCCGCAGGCCAGCGGCCATCAACTCGGTGTCGCGGGCGCGCAGTGGTCGGGCCAGCGTCGACGGGCCGGCGGCGAGGGCGCTGAGCACCAGGGCGCGGGCGGTCATCGACTTGGAACCGGGCAGGCGCAGCGTCGCCGCCACCGGGTCGGATGCGGTCGGTGCGGTCCACGGTTGTGGCGGCCGGGTCGCGGTCAGGTTCCCCACGGTTACATTCTGCCGTGTCGGCGGGTGGGCGGCGGCGCCCGGCGTTCGTACTCCCGGTTGGCGGGACAGCCGACGGGGCCTCCGACGCGTTAGCGTGTGCCCATGTGCGGCAGGTACGCGACGACCCGGAGCGCCGGCGAGCTGAGCGCGCTGTTCGAGTCGTCCGACGACTCCGACGGCCTGGTCCGCACGGACCACAACGTCGCGCCGACCGACCCGGTGCCGCTGGTCCGGGTCAGTCCGGAGGGGCACCGCAGCCTCTGCGTCGGTCGCTGGGGGCTGTTGCCGCACTGGTCCCGGTCCGCCTCCGGGGCCGCCCGCATGATCAACGCGCGGGCGGAGACGGTGGCGACCAGTCGGGCGTACGCCGGCTCCTTCGCCCGTCGCCGCTGTCTGGTTCCGGCCGACGGCTGGTACGAGTGGGTCCGGCTGCCCGACGGCGGCCGGCAGGCGTACTTCATGACCCCCCGGGACGGCTCGGTGCTCGCCCTGGCCGGCATCTGGTCGTTCTGGGAGTCCGCGGCCGAGACCCGGCTGACGTTCAGCGTGTTGACCACCGCGGCGCTCGGCGACCTGACCGAGGTGCACGACCGGATGCCGGTGCTGCTGCCACCCGAGCGGTGGTCGTCGTGGCTCGCGCCGACCGACGAGCCGGAGCGGCTGCTCACCGCGGCCTCGGCGGAGCAGTTGGCGGGGTTGGAGATCCGCCCGGTGGGTGCGGCGGTGGGCGACGTTCGCAACGACGGCCCGCACCTGACGGCACGGGTGGCGGTAGCGCCGACGGTGACACCGCAGGAGTTGACTCTGTTCTGACGACACCGTGCATTGTCGGTCACCGATTTGCCAGGATTCCGCGCGATTCGTCTCCTAGCTGTTCAGTCATGTTCCCGGCAGACCCTTGTCCCGGTGTTGCGAAGTGCGATAGAACACAGCGCCGGTAGTGGCTGTCGTTCCGCACGGGGCGGACGGCGTGCACAGATCTTGCCGGTCCCACGGGGGAGGTGGGTGGATGACACGGGCACGTATGCCGCGCCCGCACGAGGTGGCAGCGGCGCGGCGAGATCCGCGACTGCTGCGGGCCGTGCGAGACCGGCAACAGGACGACGCGTGGCGCACCAGGGGTACCTGCCAGAGCGTCGATCCGGAGACATTCTTTCCGGCACCGAACGAGCCGGCGGACGCCGCCGTCGCGCTGTGCCGCAGCTGCGACGTGCAGGGGTCCTGCCTGGCCTGGGCCCTCGACGTCGGTGACTGTCACGGCGTGTGGGGTGGCACCACGCCACGGGAACGACGGGCGATGCTCGTCGCCTGGCGTGGCGAGGTCGACCCCGACCCGGACGCGATCGACGACGCCGGTCCGCCGGTGCGCGACCGTCTGCTCGCCCTGGTCCCGCTGAGCTGATCGGCGGTCGGGTTCGCACCCGTGGCCGGCTCGGCGACGCAGAATAGGCCGGTGCCAGTCAGCAACGAGATCGACACCCCGCGCGGTCCGGCGCGGATCGACACCGACCTGCCGGGTCGTCCGGCCACCGCACTGCTCGTCCTCGGGCACGGCGCGGGCGGCAGCGTCGACGCGCCCGACCTGCTCGCGGTCCGGGACGCGACGGTGGCGGCCGGCCTGGCGGTGGTGCGGGTGACGCAGCCCTACCGGGTCGCCGGTCGACGTGCGCCGGCCCCGGCGGGTCACCTCGACGAAGCCTGGGTGGCGGTGCTCGCCGCGCTGCGGGAGCGGCACGCCGACCTGTCGACGGTGGTTGTCGGCGGGCGTTCCAGTGGCGCCCGGGTGGCCTGCCGGACGGCCCGTGCGGTGGGCGCGGTGGGTGTGGTCGCGTTGGCCTTTCCACTGCACCCGCCGGGCCGGCCGGAGCGTTCACGGGCCGCCGAACTGGGCACCGGCCTGCCGACACTCGTCGTCAACGGTGACCGGGACCCGTTCGGGATGCCGGAGCCGGGGGTGACCGTGCAGGTGGTGAGCCGTGCCGGTGAGACGCACGATCTGCGCCGGGACCCGGCCGGCACCGGCGCCGTCGTCCGCGACTGGTTGCACGCCCGGGGTTGGGCGGACAACTGACCGGCTCGCCGGTGGGACCGTTTCCAGCGCGGGCACGGGTCGTTGCATCCGATGGTGCCGCCGGCCCGATCGGGGCCGGTGACACCAGTCCTCCCAGGCCCTTCCTGGTCCCAGCGCCGGCCGCCGTCGGGGCCGGGACCAGGAACGGGAGGGCCGGCCGGAATGCCCCAGTGGTCATCTCGCGTTACTACCCCCGGACGACTTTTCTGCGAGGGGGATGACCGGTGCCAACCGAGACACGAAGCCTGGAACGGGACGAACGGGACGCCCGGCAGCTGAAGCGGCTGCTGGATGGCCCGGAGTGGCCCGCGACGGCGGGACCGGGCGGGGTGGGTGCGGTGAGCACGGGCACACCGGCCGGAAGTGAATCTGCGGGCAGGTCCGTGCGCGTATCCTCGGCGGGAAAGCATCCGACGCGAGGGGATGTGCGGTTGACCACCGAGAAGACGGACGAGCGCAGGGCCCGATTCGAGCGGGACGCGATGCCATTCGTCGATCAGCTCTACGCTGCTGGGCTGCGGATGACACGCAACCCGGCGGATGCCGAGGACCTGGTCCAGGAGACCTACCTGAAGGCGTACGCGGCCTTCCACCAGTTCGAGCAGGGCACGAATCTGAAGGCCTGGCTCTACCGGATCCTGACCAACACCTACATCAACTCCTACCGCAAGCGGCAGCGCCAGCCGATCCAGGCGCCCACCGAGGAGATCACCGACTGGCAGCTGGCCGAGGCCGAGTCGCACACCTCGAGCGGGTTGCGCTCCGCCGAGACGGAGGCACTGGACCGGCTTCCGGACAGTGACGTCAAGGAGGCCCTCCAGCAGTTGCCGGAGGAGTTCCGCCTGGCCGTCTACCTCACCGATGTCGAGGGCTTCTCCTACAAGGAGGTCGCCGACATCATGGGCACACCGATCGGCACGGTCATGTCGCGTCTGCACCGGGGCCGTCGTAATCTGCGCAAGCTGCTCGAGCGCTACGCGGGGGAGCGGGGCTTCAGTGCTGCCCGCTCAGCGAAGGGCTCGACCGCCGCTGCCGGCCGGGAGGTGTGACGTGAGCTGTGGGGAGCCGCACGAGACGGACTGCCGCGAAGTGCTCGCGGAGGTGTATCTCTACCTGGATCTGGAGTGCGCCGACGAGCGCCGCTCGCTGATCCGGCACCACCTGGACGAGTGCGGGCCCTGCCTGCGCGAGTACGGGCTGGAGCAGGAGGTGCGGGCGCTGGTGGCGCGTTGCTGTGGCAACGAGACCGCGCCGGACGAGCTGCGCGAACGGCTGCGGGTCAAGCTCACCGAGCTGGTGGTCTTCGAGACCAGCGACTCCCGTGAGCTGGCCGACTGAGTTCGGCGCATCTGACGGACCGAAACCGGTGGCCCGGGTCGATTCGACCCGGGCCACCGGTGTGCCCGGCGTCGGCCGGGTCGGGCTGATCGGTGACGGGCCGTAGGCCCGCCGACTCGTTCAGGAGTTGGGACGCTTGCCGTGGTTCGCTGCGCTCTTCTTACGAGCCTTCTTCTTCCGGGACTTCTTCGCCATGCTGACCTCCTCGTGATGGGTCGGATCCGTCCTGCGCACGACCTCGGCGCCGATGCGGCCACCGGCGGTCCGGCGTCGGGTCCGACCCGCTGATGGTAGTGCGGTCGGCACCCGTCGCCTTCCCCAGGGCGGGCCTGCCATCCCGGCTGTGCCGCTGCGCGCCCGCCGCCTGTCGACGCATGATTGGATACATCGGCAGGCACGTCGCGAAGAGGGAGGGCCTGGACATGGCCGAGGAGATCCGCGCCGAGATGGTGGCCAACGTCTGGAAGGTCGTCGCAACGGCCGGTGACACGGTGGCCGAGGGTGACACCCTGGTGATCCTCGAGTCGATGAAGATGGAGATCCCGGTCGTCGCCGAGTCCGATGGCGTGCTCCAGCAGCTCGCCGTGCACGAGGGCGATGTCGTGCAGGACGGTGACCTGATCGCCGTGATCGCTTGACCGGCTTACGGGTCCGGCTGGCCGAGCCGGTCGACTTTCCGGCTGTTGCCCGGCTGACGGTGGCCGCGTACGAGGCGGACGGCCAGCTCAAGGGCGAGCACGGCTACGGCGTGGTGCTGGCCGACGTGTCGACCCGAGCAGCCAGTGGCACGGTACTGATCGCGGTGGACGAGGCGACCGACACGGTGCTCGGCTCGGTGACCTTCGTGTTGCCGGGCACCCGGTTCGCCGAGCTGTCCGGGCCGGGCGAGGCGGAGTTCCGGATGCTCGCGGTCGACCCCGGCGCCCAGGGGCGGGGCGTTGGCGCCGTCCTGGTCGAGGCGTGTGTCGATCGGGCCACCGGGTTGGGCTGCACGGCGGTGGTGATCTGCGTCCGGGCCGGGATGGCCGATCCGGCGCACCGGCTCTACTCGCGGCGCGGGTTCGTCCGCTCGCCGGAGAAGGACCGGTCACTGGCGCCGGGCGTGGACCTGCTCGGCCTGCGGCTGGAGCTGAAGCACGGCTGACCCGCCGAGCCCGGGTCGGCCGGGCGACGCGGGCCCGGTCGACCGCGACGCCCCACCGGGGGTCAGGCGTCGGGCTGCGTGCCGATGGCGGCCAGCAACTCGTCCGCCACCTCCAGGGCGATCTTGCGGCGTTCGTCGTCGCTGATGTGCGGTGCGCGCAGCGCGAACCAGCTGCCGTGCACCGCGAACAGGGACAGGGTGGCGCGCAGTTGGGCTCTGGGGGAGTCGTCGCCCCGGCAGAGCGCGTCGGCGAGCGTCATCATCCGGCCGCGCATCTGCTGGCCGGCGACCAGACTCTTGAGCACCGTCTGGTTCTGCTCGAAGAAGCGCATCACCGACGGCATCTCGCCGCCGAACATCGTCTCGGCGTAGCGGGCGACGAGCTCGCGCCGGGTGTCCAGGGTCGCGGGCTGCGACTCGGCCCAGGCGGTCAGCGCGTCGATCTGCTCCAGCCGGTCCTCGACGAAGCTGGCGACGATGTCGTCCTTGCTCTTGAAGTGGTAGTAGAGCGCGGCCTTGGTGACGTTGAGGCGCTCGGCGATCTCCCGGAGCGAGGTCTTCTCGTACCCCTGCTCGGTGAAGAGTTCGAGCGCGACGGCCTTGATCCGTTCCCGCGTTCCGCCGCCTGTGCTCTCGCTCACTCACGCCCTCCAAATGGCTTGACCGTTGCTCGTACCCAACTTACCGTGCGGCTAGTAAGGTGACTAGCCGGGCGGCAAGTAAGTACGGCAATCCTCGGGGGGAGCTTACCCATGACTCAAACAGCACAGGCTGGCACGCGACCCAACAACATACGGGTGGTGCTGTTCGGTCTGATGATCGCGATGATGCTCGCGATGCTCGACAACATGATCGTCAGCACGGCGCTACCGCGGATCGTGAACGAGTTCGGCGGCCTCAACCACTTCACCTGGGTGGTCACCGCGTACGTGCTGGGCACCACCGTCTCCACCCCCATCTGGGGCAAGCTCGGTGACCTCTACGGCCGCAAGTCGGTCTTCCTGACCTCGGTCGTCGTCTTCCTCGTCGGCTCGGCCCTCTGCGGCATGGCCGGCTCCGGCATGCTCGGTGGCCCGGAGGACGGCATGGTCCAGCTCATCGCCTTCCGGGCCGTGCAGGGCCTCGGCGCGGGTGGCCTCATGGTCGGCGTGATGGCGATCATCGGTGACCTGGTCCCGCCCCGTGAGCGTGGGCGCTACCAGGGCATGATCGCCGGCATCATGGCCATCGCCATGGTGGCCGGGCCGCTGGTCGGTGGCTTCATCACCGACCACCTCTCCTGGCGCTGGGCGTTCTACGTGAACCTGCCGCTTGGCGGTGTCGCGCTGCTCGTGCTGATCACCACGATGCACCTGCCGAAGTACCGCACCGAGCACCGGATCGACTGGCTCGGCGCCGGGCTGCTCTCGGTCGGCATCACCGCGATCGTGCTCATCACCACCTGGGGCGGCAACGAGTACGACTGGACGTCTCCGCAGATCTTCGGTCTGGCGGTGCTGGCTGTCGTCGCGTTGGTGGCGTTCGGGCTCGTGGAGCGCCGGGTGCAGGAGCCGATCCTGCCGTTGGGGCTCTTCGCCAACCGCAACTTCGCGGTGATCTCGGTGATCGGCTTCCTGCTCGGCTTCGCGATGTTCGGCGCGATGAACTTCCTGCCGCTGTACCAGCAGACCGTGCAGGGTGCGTCGGCGACCAACAGTGGCCTGTTGCTGCTGCCCCTGATGTTCGGCATGCTCGTCGTCTCGCTGGTCATCGGCCGGGCGATCACCAAGAACGGCAGGTACCGGGCGTATCCGATCATCGGCGGCGTGGTGATGACCGCGGGCATGGCGCTGCTGGCCATGCTCGACACCAACACCAGCAAGCTGACGTCGTCGCTCTACATGGTCGTGCTCGGCGTCGGCATGGGCTTCCTCATGCAGACGTCGATGCTGATCGCGCAGAACAGCGTCGAGCAGAAGGACCTCGGCGCGGCCAGCGGCGCGGCGACGTTCTTCCGGTCGATCGGCGGCTCGTTCGGCATCTCGTTGTTCGGCGCGATCTTCGCCAACCGGCTGGCCAACTCCGAGGGCGGCCGGGCCTTCGGCGGCGATTCCGGCGGCGCCGGGATCGATCTGGACAAGCTCAAGGAACTGCCCGCGCAGGCGCGCGAGTTGGTGCTCGGTGGTCTCTCCGACGCGATCTCGCACGTCTTCCTCTGGGCGGTGCTGTTCACCATCGTGATCCCGGTGCTCGCCTGGTTCATCAAGGAGATCCCGCTGCGCACCGCGAACGAGGCACCGCCGCAGGCCACCCCGGAGGAGGACGCCGAGGTTGCCCTCGGCAAGGCCCCGGTCGCGTAACCCCACCCGTTCCCGCGATCTTGCACTGTGTGCGGGTGCATAAGCCCTGTGTGCGGCAAAGCGCCAACAGTAAGTGCAAGATCGCGGGGAAGGGGGCGGGTCAGCGACGGCGGCGGTTTATGCGTTGCCAGAGGCGGCGCAGGGGGTTGCGGGGGCGGGGGAGCCTGGGTTCGTGGGCAGCCAGCAGTTCGGTGGCCAGCTTGGCTGTCGCCGGGTCCAACTGCGGGGCGGCGAGTGCCAGGTGCGCCAGCGAGGCGGCGATCGGGACCGGTCGGGTCCGTGCCACGGCTGCCGCGTCGGCAAGCCGCTCCGCCACCACCCGGGCCACGTCCGGGCGCACCGAGGGATCCACCCAGGCGGCCGTGACCAGGGCGAACAGCGCCGCCTCGGTGACCCAGTCCTCGACGCCCCAGATCAGATCCAGCAACACCCGGCGTCGGGTCGAGCCCTCCCACGGCTCGTCGGTGCGGTGGTGCAGCAGCCCGAGACAGGCCCACACCTGCACACCACGGACCCAGACCGACGGGTCGTGGGCCGCCAACAGCCGACCCACCGCGTTGGCCGGCGCCGCCGGCGGATGCACAAGCAGGCCGAGCAGGTCGGCCAGGTCGAGGCCGGCCAGCCCGACCGCCGCGTCGTACGCCGCCGGTGGGTGCGCCCACGCCGGGTGGGCGACCTGCCCGATCCGTTCGACGGCCGCCGCCGAGGGTGCCGCCAGCGCGGGCCTGGGGACGGCGTCCACGTAGTGCCACAACCGCTGGGCGGACGCCCGTCGGGGCTCGCGCGGGTCGGGCTCCGGTGCGCCGACGACCTCGATCCGCAGTCCGGGAGCGGTGGAGATCGCCGTCCCGACCGCGCTCGGCGGAGCGGCGGCGGGTAGGCGTACGTCACCACCGAGACCGTTGTCGTCATCGGCCACCGCCTGGCGCATCGCGTCGACAAGGGGCCCGCCGGCCGGGGTGAGCTGGCCCAGCCAGGGCCGCCCCCGGCAGCACTGGGCCAGGTCGCCGTGCTCGTGGCTGTCGTCCGGGTGGTCGCGCACGAAGTCGGCGAGCGCGACCAGATGGGCGAGGTCACCGTCGCGGAGGTGCCGCAGGCGGTGCGCGGTGTGCACCGCGCAGTCGAACGACGGATCACGCGCCAACGCCCGCTCGGTCCACTCCAACGCCTCGTCCAGCCGGCCGATCTCGGCCAGGGTGCCGGCGATGTCCGCGTAGATCGCCAGGTCGTCGGGGTCCAGCTCGACGGCCCGACCGAGGGCCGCGAGGCCGTCGCGGGTCCGGCCCGAGCTGCGGTACGCGTACCCGAGCCACACCTCGCCCATCTTCGAGGGCTGCGCGCGTACCCCCCGGGTGGCCCAGCGGACCGCCAGCTCGACCTCGCCGAGGCGCCGAGCCAGCGCGGACGCCGCGCCCAACAGCAGGCCGTGGTCGGGGTGCACGGTGGCCGCGTTGCGGGCCAGCGTCAGGTACGGGGTCAGCGGGGCCCGGCCGACCCTCGGCACCGGGTCGGGCAGTGCCGCGCACACCTGCATGAGGACGCGGGCGATGTGCTCCGGGTCCAGTCGTTCGGTCAGCTCGGGTGCGGTGACCCATGGCACGCCGGCCCACTCGGTGCTTGGCGCGTACGCGGTCGCCGCGGCAAGCAGCTCCAGCCCTTCGGCGGGGCGGCCGGCGGTGGCCAGGAGGTGGGCGCGGGCGACGACCGCACCGACGAAGGTGTGGTGGTTGAGGGGGAAGAGGTCGAGGCCACCGCCGTTCGTCGCGGCGAGCCGGGCCAGCGTCTCGTGGACCTCGGGGAGGGTGGGAGCCTGCGCCAGGGCCCCGGCGAGGTGGCCGGCGGCGTGGTGCAGGTCGCCCTCGTCGAGGGCCAGCCGGGCCAGCGCCAGCTCCTCCGTCGCGGAGAGCGCGGGGTCGTCCGTTCCCTCGGGCACGTCGTCCTCTCGTCCGGGCTAGACCGGGTACATCGGGGAAAGCCTAGTTGATATTGAGATCAACTGGTGATCACCTGCGCAGTCCTGCTCGTTAGATTGCTGAGATACGCTCAAAAGTGCAAGACTGAGCAAGAATCGCGCGGCAACCGCGCAGGGGGAGGGGTTTCCGTGACACGTCCAGGGGCTGGAATGGCCGCCGACATCGACGAGCAGCCGGCTGGCTACGCGCGCCTGCTCTCCGCTGCCAACGCCGCCGAGATCGCCCGGGTGGCGGCGGTCGTCGCCGAGCGTCGGCCACGGCACGTGGTCTTCACCGCGCGGGGCACCTCCGACCACGCGGCGCTCTACGGGGCCTACCTGACCGAGATCCGGCTCGGCCTGCCCGCCGGGCTCGCCTCGCCGAGCGTCGTCACCCTCTTCGGGGGCCGGCCCGACCTGTCCGACGCGCTCGTCGTCGGGGTCAGCCAGAGCGGCGGCTCACCCGACCTGGCCGAGGTGCTGCGCGCCGCCCGAGCGTCCGGCGCGCTGACCCTCGCGGTGACGAACGCCCCCGACTCGCCCCTGGTCGACGTCGCCGAGCTGAGCGTCGACATCGCCGCCGGGCACGAGCGGGCGGTGGCCGCCACCAAGACGTACACCGCAGAATTGCTCGCCCTGCTGATGCTCGTGGAGGGGGTCCGGGCCGGCGACGGTGTGCTGCCGAAGGCCGAACGGGAGGCGCTCGACGCGTTGCCCGAGCTGGCCACCCGCACCCTGGCCGACGGCACCCCGGCCCAGCTCGCGCCCCGCTACCGCTTCGCCCGCCAACTCGTCACCACCGGCCGGGGGTACGCGTACCCGACCGCCCGGGAGGCCGCGCTCAAGCTGATGGAGACCTCGTACCTGCCGGCGCTCGCCTTCTCCGGGGCCGACCTCCTGCACGGTCCGCTGGCGATGACCGACCCGGAGGTCCCGGTGCTCGCCGTGGTCGGCTCCGGCCCGGGCGGGCGGTCGATGGGAGAGGTGCTACCCCGCCTCGGTGAACGACGCGCCGACGTCGTGGTGGTCGGCTCCGCCGACGTGCCGGGCGCCACCCGGCTGGCCGTCCCCGAGGTCGACGAGCGGTACGCACCGCTGCTGGACATCCTGCCGATGCAGCGGTTGGCCCTCGCCCTCGCCCTCACCCGAGGCGAGGACCCGGACGCGCCGCGCGGGTTGAAGAAGGTCACCGCGACGAGGTGAGGCGCGGCGTGGCACCCTGGTCACCGTGTCCACGCTGCGCGACCTCGCCGAGGAGCACACCCATCTCCGTCCGGGCGACATCGACCACCTGCACCGGATCGCCGGCGACTGGCAACTGCTCTCCGATCTGTCCTTCGCTGACCTGCTGCTCTGGGTGCCTGTCGACGCCGACGGCACGTTCCTCTGCGTCGCCCAGGTTCGTCCCACCACCGCGCCGACCGCCTACCAGGACGACCAGGTGGGTCGGATCGTCGGCGGGTCGGAGGTCGCCCACCTGGGGGTGGCGTACTCCCAGGGCCGGATCTGGCGCGAGGGCGACCCGGTCTGGTACGGCGACGTGCCGGCCCGGCACGAGGCGATCCCGGTCCGGCTGCGTACCGCCGAGGGGGAGGCCGGCGAGGTGATCGCCGTGGTGGGGCGGGACACCAACCTGTCCACCGCGCGTACGCCCAGCCAGCTCGAACTCAACTACCTCACCACGGCCGACGACCTGGCACAGATGATCGCCGACGGCACCTTCCCGCCGCCGAGGCATCCGGGCGAGACCACCTCGGCGCCTCGGGTCGGCGACGGCCTGGTCCGGCTCGATGCCGGCGGCAAGGTCACCTACGCGAGCCCGAACGCGCAGTCCGCGTACCGCCGACTGGGGTACGCCTCCCACCTCGTGGGGGAGGACCTGGCCGCGCTGCACCGCCGGCTCGCGGGTGACCCGCTTGAGGGCACCGAGGCGGCGAACGGCATCCTGGCCGCGCTGCGCGGCGAGGGGCCGCCGCGACGGGAGATCGACGCACGGGGCGCCACCATGCTCACCCGGGCGCTGCCGTTGATGCCGGCCGGAGTGCCGATCGGCGCGCTGGTGCTGGTCCGGGACATCACCGAGGTACGCCGCCGGGACCGGGCCCTGATCACCAAGGACGCCACCATCCGGGAGATCCACCACCGGGTGAAGAACAACCTCCAGACGGTGGCCGCGCTGCTGCGGTTGCAGGCCCGCCGGGTGGCGATGCCGGAGGCGCGGGTCGCGCTCGAGGAGTCGGTCCGTCGGGTCGCCTCGATCGCCCTGGTGCACGAGACACTCTCGATGTCGAGCGACGAGGCGGTGGAGTTCGACGGCATCGTCGACCGGGTGGCCAGCGCGGCGACCGAGGTCGCGGCGACCGAGGTGAGCGTCGGCATGCGGCGGCGGGGCAGCTTCGGGGTGCTGCCGGCGGAGATCGCCACCTCGCTGGTGATGGTCCTCAACGAGTTGCTGCTCAACGCCGTCGAGCACGGCTTCCCGCCGGCCGACGAGGCGGAGGAGCCGCCCGTGCCCGCCGCCTCCGGCATGGTGCCGGTCGCCGCTCCCGAGGTCGACCCGTCGCTGCGACCCGAGGTGGTGGTCTCGGCGCACCGGTTCCGCAAGATGCTGCACGTCTCGGTGACCGACAACGGGCGTGGCCTACCTGCCGACTTCGACGCCGAACGCGGCAGCCGGCTCGGCCTCCAGATCGTCCGAGCCCTGATCACCGGGGAGCTGCGCGGCACCATCGAACTGCGCGCCGGCGCCAACGGCGGCACCGAGGCCGTGCTCGTCGTCCCGCTGGCCCGCAACGCCCAGGACGGCCGCGCGCAAGCCTGACGGGGCCGCGCGTGCCGCCATCCGGCGGCCCGCCGGGTCAGAGGTCGGGGCGGTTGGTCAGCAGGGCTACGGTCAGGCCCTTGCGCTGCCAGACCTGGGTGACGGTGAAGTCCGCACGGAGCGCGTCGCCCTTGGCATCGGGCACGGCGGCCAGCGGCTGGGCGTGTCGGCCGGAGACGACGAGCCACACCCGTGTCGTACCGGCGAGGCACTGTGCCGGTTGGGGGCACTCGGCGGCCCACAGGTCGCCGCGGCGCACCTCGTCCTCGGTGACCAGCACGTCACGTGGTGGGTCGGCGAGGTGGTACTCGATGCCGAGGTCGAGGAAGAGCCAGCTGTGCCGGGGCGAGTAGACCACCGCGTCCCCCGGTCGCTGACCGTCGGCGATCACCCGTGCCGCCCCGGCGTAGTCCACCGGCGCGCTTCGCGGCCACTCGTGGGTCCGTCGCAGCGCGGCCTGGTCGGGTAGGCCGAGCAGTCCGGCCAGGACCACCACGACGAGCGCGGCCGGCGCGGCCACGGCGGCCAGCGCCGCGCCCGCCAGCAGGCACGCGAAGGGCACCACGAACACCAGGTATCGGGGCACCCACAGGGGTACGACGCTGCCGGCGGCGAAGAGCAGCAGGACGGGCAGCAGCACCGCGCTGACCGGCAGCAGGGCGCGTCGCCCGAGCCGGGCCGCGCCCAGCGCGGCGACCCCGACCAGCAGGCCACCGACCACACTGCTCTGGGCGACGCCGCCGGGCAGCGCGGTCAGGTCGTCCAGTCGGGCCAGGTGCACCCAGTTCAACTGCCGGGACTGCTGGGTCCGGGCCTTGACCAGCAGCGGGCCGGCAAGCAGAGCGACCGGCACCACGGCGAGCAGCCACCGCCACGCCCGCCGGTCCCGCTCGGCGTCCGGGTGTGCCGCAATGGCGATGCCGGCCGCTGCCGGGCCGCGCCACCAGGCGATGAGGACGACAAGCGCGTGGGCGGCGAGCAGGGTGAGCGCGATCAGGTGGATGAGCCCGAGCGCGGCGACGGCGGCGGCGTAACCGGCCCACCGGGCCCAGCTCGGGCGACGCAGCGCCGTCACCAGCAGCACGGTGGCGAGCACGGCGAGCATGGTGGCCAGCGCGTAGGGGCGAGCCTCCTGCCCGTACCGGGAGGTGCCCGGGAGCACCGCGAACAGCAGCCCGGCGAAGAGACCGGCACGCCGGTCGGCGAGTTGGGCACCGAGCACCGCGAGCAGCCCGGCGGCCACGGTCATCGCCACCACGGCCGGCACGCGCAGGGCGATCGTGGAGTCGCCGACGAGAGTGGTCCAGCCGTGCATGAGCAGGTAGTACGGCCCGGTGGCGGCGTCGATGGTGCCGGCCAGCCGGGCCAGGTCGCCGGGTGACCTGGTGGCCGCGCTCCACGTCGCCAGTTCGTCGCGCCAGAGCTGGGCCGAGCCCAGCCCGGTCACCGTCACCACCAGGGTCACCAGCGCCGGGGGCAGCCAGACCGGCAGGCGGCGCAGGTGCTCCCACGCCGCCCCGCCCGACCTCTCGGACAATTGCCCCACGGTCCGAGCCTGCCACGGCCACCCCCTCCGTGGGCGTCAGCCGGCGGCAGGCGGTGGACGCCAGGCGGGCATCACGTCGTTCGGCCGGGCGGTCTTCGCCGGATCACGCTCCACGAGTTCGTCGAGCACGGCGTCGACCTGGGCCACCAGCTCGTCGTCGAGGCGTACCGTGGCGGCCTCGGCCGTTTCGGCGAGTTGCTCGGGCCGGGACGCGCCGACGATCGCGCCCGCCACGGTCGGCCGGCGCAGCACCCACGCCACCGCCAACTGGGCCATCGTGCAGCCGGCGGCCTCGGCGATCGGCCGGAGTCGGCGTACCCGGGAGAGCAGCAGGTCCGAGGAGTAGCGGGCGATGAACGAACCACCGAAGCCGTCGGTGGCCCGGGAGCCGGCGGGCGGACGTCGGCCGGGTTCGTACCGCCCGGTCAGCACGCCCATCGCGAGCGGCGCCCAGGCGAGTTGACCCAGGCCGAGGTCGGCGCAGGCCGGCGACACCTCGGCCTCCACCACCCGCCACAGCATCGAGTACTGCGGCTGGTTGGCGATGAACGGGATGTGCAGCTCGGCGGCGTACCGGTGCGCCTGGTAGAGGTCGACGTAGTCGGTGCCCAACCGCCGTAGCGAGGCGTGACAGCCCTCGATGATGTGCTTGCGGGACAGCCCGGCGTCGTTGGCCCCCGGCCCGACCGGCAGGCACACCTTCGTGCACAGCTCGATCGAGCTGCGCCGGACGCCGCTCAGCGCTTTACCCAACGCCTCCTCGGCCCGCCCCTGGGCGTACCTGTCGGCGGTGTCGAACGTGGTGATGCCCGCGTCCAGGGCGGCGGCCACACACGCGGCCGCCGCGTCGTCGTCGAGCTGGTTGCCGTGGGTGACCCAGTTGCCGTACGCGACCGCGCTGACGCGCAGGCCCGACCGGCCCAGTTGCCTGTACTCCATGTGCCGGGGATCCTGGGGCCGCCAAGCGCTGTCGCCGAACCGTTCGAACGTGGTCGAATCCGTGGGTGATCGAGGTTCGGTTCTCGCCCGACGACCTGAGCCGGGTCCGGTTCGTGCACTCGCCCCTGGCCGAGCTGGTGGCCAGCTCCTGGGCGTTGCGCAAGCCGACGAAGTACTGGATGCACCGCCCGTGGCGGGAGCGCGCGGAGCGGCTGCTGCCGGGGGCCGGTCTGGAACCGCTGTTGGCGGTGCTCAGGTCGGCCAATGGCTACGTGCCGGACTTCCTCACCCCGATCGGGGCGGCACCGAACCTGGCCGCCGAGCTGCGGGCGGTCGCCGGCACCGACCCGTCCCGGGTGCGGCGGCAGCTGGAGCGGGCCGGCGCCCCCCGGATCGCCCCGGACGAGCTGGTCGCGCAACTCCACAGGTACTTCACAGTGCTGATCGCACCGGACTGGCCCCGGTTGCGGGCGCTCGCGCTGGCCGACATCCGGCGGCGCACCCTGCTCGCCGCCGAGCAGGGTGGGCGCACCCTGCTCCGCGAGCTGCACCCGTTGATCCGCTGGGACGGCGCGGCGCTGCGGGTCGCCGTCGGCACGACCCGGCCGGCTGGCCTGGACGGACGCCCGTGGACGCTGCTGCCCACCTCGTTCTCCGGCCCGACGGTGCACGCGATCATGGAGGGCGACGCCGGGCCTGCCCTCTGCTATCCGCCCACCGGGCTGGGCGGGCTGTGGGATGCGCCGCCGCCAAGCGCGGCGCTGCGGGCCCTGCTCGGTGGCACCCGGGCGGCGGCGCTCTCGCTGCTCGACTCGCCGCTGAGCACCGGCGAGCTGGCCGCGATGCTGGGCCTCGCGCCGGCGACCGCGTCGCACCACCTCACCACGCTGCGGGACAACGGCCTGATCGCCGGCGTCCGACAGGGGCGGGTGGTGCGTTACGCCCGAACTGTCCTCGGTGACCAACTGGTCGGCTGAGCGCTGGCCCGTGATGTGGGATCCCGCACGCGGACATTGGCCGGCCCCCTTGGGGTGTGGCAGCATGGGCGCATGACCGCCGCAGTCGTCCGCCGCTTCGTGGCACGCCGCCACGTCGATTACGGCCGCGTGCGCAGCGCGATCTGTCCGGCCTACTGACGACGCCCGACCAATCCGTCTCGGGCGCGCTCCGCGCCGGCTGTCTGAAGACACCGTTGTCCCGCCCGCTTCGCGGGCCGGCCGCCGCGCCCCGCGTAGCCCGAGGCACAGCAGACAACGGAGGACGCCGCGATGGCGGTCAGCAGCATCCCGGCCCGTTCCGAGGACCCGACGGCTCGCCCGACCCGAGCGCCGCGCCGGCCCCGGGGCGAGGGTCAGTGGGCGCTCGGCCACCGCGAGCCGCTCAACCCCAACGAGCGGATCAAGAAGGACGACGACCCGCTCAACGTCCGGGCCCGCATCGAGACCATCTACGCGCACCGCGGCTTCGCCTCCATCGACCCGCAGGACCTGCGCGGCCGGTTCCGCTGGTGGGGCCTCTACACCCAGCGCAAGGCGGGCATCGACGGTGGGCGCACCGCCGTGCTGGAGCCGCACGAGCTGGAGGACGAGTTCTTCATGCTCCGGGTCCGCATCGACGGCGGTCAGCTCAGCCTGGCCCAGCTGCGGGTGATCGCGGACATCTCCCGGGAGTTCGCCCGGGACACCGCCGACATCACCGACCGGCAGAACATCCAGTACCACTGGATCCGGGTCGAGGACATGCCGGAGATCTGGCGTCGACTGGAGTCGGTCGGTCTGCAGACCACCGAGGCGTGCGGCGACTGCCCGCGGATCGTGCTGGGCAGCCCGGTCGCCGGAGTGGCCCGCGACGAGTTGCTCGACCCGACGCCGGCGGTCGACGAGATCGTCTCCCGGTACGTCGGCGACAAGCAGTTCTCCAACCTGCCCCGCAAGTTCAAGACGTCGATCTCCTGGCTGGTGGACACCCCGTACGAGTCGAACGACATCGCCTTCCTCGGCGTCGACCACCCCGAGCACGGGCCCGGCTTCGACGTCTGGGTGGGCGGGGGTCTCTCCACCAACCCGATGCTCGCCAAGCGGCTGGGCGTCTGGGTGCCGCTGGCCGAGGTGCCCGACGTGTGGGCCGGGGTGGTCGGGATCTTCCGCGACTACGGCTACCGCCGGCTGCGCAGCCGTGCCCGGTTGAAGTTCCTGGTGGCCGACTGGGGCGTGGAGCGTTTCCGCGAGGTGCTGGAGAAGGACTACCTCGGCCGCACGCTGCTCGACGGCCCGGCACCGATCCTGCCGTCGAAGCCGGTCGACCACGTGGGCGTGCACGAGCAGGCCGACGGGCGGCACTACGTGGGCGCCGCCCCGGTGGTCGGGCGGGTGTCCGGCGCGCAGCTCAGCCAGCTGGCCGACGTGGTCGAGGCGCACGGCAGCGACCGGGTGCGGCTCACCCCGTACCAGAAGCTGCTGGTGCTCGACGTGCCGTCGGAGCGGACGGAGTCGCTCGTCGACGCGCTGCGCGGGATCGGTCTGGAGGCCCGGCCGTCGGCCTGGCGGCGCGGCACCATGGCGTGCACCGGCATCGAGTACTGCAAGCTCGCCATCGTCGAGACCAAGGCCCGGGGCGAGGAGTTGGTGGCCCGGCTGGAGCAGCGGCTGCGCGACTTCGACGCGGACATCT
Source organism: Micromonospora sp. NPDC003944 (assembly GCF_053605225.1). Taxonomy (NCBI): domain Bacteria; kingdom Bacillati; phylum Actinomycetota; class Actinomycetes; order Micromonosporales; family Micromonosporaceae; genus Micromonospora; species Micromonospora sp. NPDC003944. The sequence goes on along the minus strand of NZ_JBSGIV010000056.1, from coordinate 22,899 downwards.
CGATCCACATCAACGGCTGCCCGAACGCGTGCGCCCGCACACAGGTGGCCGACATCGGGCTCAAGGGTCAACTGGTGATCGGCCCGGACGGCCGCCAGGTCGAGGGTTTCCAGGTGCACCTGGGCGGCGGGTTGGGCATGGCGCAGGGGCAGACCGCCGGGTTCGGTCGCAAGCTGCGCGGTCTGAAGACCACCGCCGAGGAGCTTCCGGAGTACGTGGAGCGGCTGGCCCGACGCTACCTGGCCGGTCGGAGCGAGGGCGAGACGTTCGCCAACTGGGTGATCAGAGTCGACGAGGAGGACCTGCGGTGAGCAGCGAGAACCGAGCGGCACCCCTGTACTGCCCGTACTGCGGCGAGGAGGATCTACGGCCGCACGAGGCGGGGCACGGCGCCTGGGAGTGCCACGCCTGCACCCGGGTCTTCTCGGTGAAGTTCACCGGGCTGCTCAGCCGGGCGGTGACCTCATGAGCCTCGTCTCGGCCGCGAGCCTGCGCCTGGTCGGTCCGGGCGGCTCGACGACGGCCGACCCGGCCCGGCGCAAGCCGGACGAGCTGCGGGTCCTCGCCGAGCGGGCCGCTCGGGACCTGGAGGGCGCCCCGGCGTTGGAGATCGCCCGCTGGGCGGCGCAGACCTTCGGTGAGCGGTTCTGCGTCACCAGCTCGATGGCCGACGCCGTGCTGGCGCACCTGGTGTCCCGGGTGGCCCCCGGGGTGGACGTGGTCTTTCTCGACACCGGGCTGCACTTCCCCGAGACGCTTCGGGTCCGCGACGAGGTCGCCCGGACGCTGCCGGTGAACGTCAGGTCGATCCGTCCCCGACTCACCGTCGGCCAGCAGGACGGCCAGTACGGCCCCCGGTTGTTCAACAAGTCGCCCGACGACTGCTGCCAGCTGCGCAAGGTGGAGCCGTTGGAGCGGGCACTGACCGGCTACGACGCCTGGGCCGCCGGTCTGCGTCGGGACGAGTCGCCGAGCCGGGCCAACACGCCGGTGGTGACCTTCGACGCGCGCCGCGGCAAGGTCAAGGTCAACCCGATCGCGGCCTGGTCGCAGCGGGACGTGGACTCCTACATCGCCCGCTTCAACGTGCCGGTCAACGAACTGTTCAAGCAGGGGTACGGGTCGATCGGCTGCTGGCCGTGCACCCGCCGTACGAAGGCCGGCGAGGACGCGCGGGCCGGTCGGTGGGCCATGTTCGAGAAGACCGAGTGCGGTCTGCACGTCTGACCTCCCCGGCGACGACCCCGACCGGCCCACCGGTGGCCGGCGGGGCGGACCCGGTGGTGCTTGTCGCGCACGGCAGTCGTGATCCACGAGCGGCAGATGCCACCCGGGCACTGGCTCGGGCGGTGTCGGCGGCCCGGCCGGGCACACCGGTCTGGGCGAGTTGGTTGGACCACACCGAGCCGGGGCCGACCCAGGTGCTACGCGACCTGGCTGAGGCCGGTCACCGCCGGGCGGTGCTGGTGCCGCTGCTGCTGACCGCCGCGTACCACAACCGGGTGGACATTCCGGCGGCGGTCGCCGCTGCGGCGCGGTCCGGGCCACCACTTGCGGTACGGGTGACAGACGTGCTCGGCCCGGCGGGCGACACGCCTGATGCCGGGCTGCTGGCCGGGCTGTGCCGTCGGCTGGGTGAGACGGGTCCGGGCCGCTTCGACGCGTTGGTGCTCGCCGCTGCGGGCACCCGGGACGCGCGGGCACGCCGCTCGGTGGGTCGGGTGGCCGATGCGCTCGGCGCGGAGTTCGGGGTGCCGTGTCGGGTGGCGTACGCCTCGGCGGCTCCACCGCTTGCCGGCGTGGCGGTGACCCGGCTGCGGGCGTCCGGCGCGCGCCGGGTCGCGGTGTCCGCGTACTTCCTGGCTCCGGGGTTGTTCCACGACGCGGTGGCCGAGGCGGCTCGGGCGGCGGGAGCGGTGGCGGTGGCCGCGCCGTTGACCGACGCACCGGAGTTGGTCCAGTTGGTGCTGCGTCGGGTCGACGACCGGCCCGTGCTGGCGTCGACGGGCTGACCCGTGCCGGCCCGGTGGTCCGGTGCCGGACAGCGGAACGCCCCGGTGGGCGAACCCACCGGGGCGTACAGCGTGTCGTTGGGGATCAGGCGGAGTGAGCGCGCAGCACCCGGAGACCGCCGCGCCGCTTCACAGCGCGCCGCTCCTCCTCGCTCATTCCGCCCCAGACGCCGGCGTCCTGACCAGACTCGAGTGCCCACTGCAGGCACTGGTCGGTCACGGAGCAGCGCCTGCAGACGGCCTTGGCCTGCTCGACCTGCAGGAGAGCAGGTCCAGACGTCCCGATCGGGAAGAACAGTTCCGGGTCCTCGTCGCGGCAGACACTATGGTGACGCCAGTCCATGGCGGCAACACTCCTCATTCTGGATGGGTGGCAACAATTGCTTGGTCGTGCTTTTCCTATATGCATCCGCAGTGCCGAGGTGACAGTTAGCGTTCGTCCATTCGGCAGTGCGTGAGCAGGCTGTTAGCGCCGGGGACCTGCTGGAACAGCTCAACCTGACGAGCATATCCAGGCAATGTCCCGGTCACTCAAGTTCGCTTGTGAATACTTTCACGAACAGTCGCGATGTCAAGGGTGACGCTCGGAAAAACTCCGGGCGGTGAGCAAGCCCACAACCCATTTGTCCGGATACCAGTGCTTTCCTGGTTACCCGCCGTGCCACAGTCGAGGATCAATATAGTACAGTCCGCGTGACATTGCTGACATTTCCGGCACCCGTCCTCGGTGTGGCGGCGACTGTGTCGATCGGTTGTGGCCACCGCGTCGACCAAGGGCAGTACCCCGAGACCTAGCAGATTACTCTCAGTGCGGCCGGAACGGAGGTGAATCTGACTTTCTCCCGCTCGCCAAGATAGTCCCCGTCCAGCTGGAACGCCTGTGGGCGGCTGGAGACCAGCGTAAACTCCGCTGTGTCATGGAGGCGTAACACCTGTCGGCCGCGAGGATCTGGTTGCCGGGACAGGAACTGCGTCACTGTCCGTGTTGTGCTAGCCACCCGGAGCTGTCGCAACGCCAGCACATCCAGCCCGAGATCGAACGACGCCGCCGGGTTCGGGTTGACCTCCCGGTCGCCCAGGTACGTCCAGGGCGCCGTGTTCTGGATGATGACGGTTGCCAGCTCGGCCTCCGCCGGCTCGCCCGGACGTTCCAGGACGATCGCCGGGTGCCGTCGGTCCGAGGCGAAGAAGTACTGGTTCATGATCGAACGCAGGTAGAGCGACGGAGTGGACACCCGCCCCTTGCGCCGGGCCTGCTCCACCCGGTGGATGACCGCGGCGTCCAGGCCGAACCCGGCGCAGAAGGTGAAGTAGCGGTCGTCGGCGAGGCCCAGCCCCACCGTCCGGCTGCGGCCCAGCCGCAGCCCCTCCAGGATCATGCTTGTCGCCTCCGGCCACTCCCGGGGCAGACCCACCGCGCGGGCGAAGACGTTCGTGGAGCCACCGGGGACGGTCGCCAGCGCCGGCAGTCGCTCAGCCATCGTGGCATCACCGGCGCGAGTCGGCGGTTCGGCCGTCATCAGGCCGTTCACCACCTCGTTCACCGTGCCGTCGCCACCCAGGGTGACGACCAGGCCGACCCCCTCGGCGGCTGCCTCCCGGGCCAGCGCCACGGCGTGCCCGCGCCGACGGGTGTAGCGCACGCTGAGATCGACTTCGCTGCGCAGCGCCCGGACGAGCACGTCCCGGCTGCGTTCGCTGGTGGTGGTGGCCTTCGGATTGACCACCAGGACGGCCCGCATGGGCGGCACTGTACCTTCCGGCAGCCCGGGTATCGTGGCGCGCGTGACCATCGACTCGGACCCGATCCCCGTCACGCTCCGCTGGGCGGTCCGGCTGCTCTGGGCGGAGGCGGCCGTCGTCGGGCTGATCGCCGTCTGGCTGGTCTGGGCCGACCTCACCGCCACCCGCACCGACCTGCTGGCGGCGTTGCTGGTGACCGTGTTCGCGATCGGGGCGGCGGTGGCGCTCTGGGCGCTGGGCCGCGCGCTGTTGCGCCGTCAGGCTGGCGCACGGGCCCCCGCGATCGTGCTTCAGCTGATGCTGCTGCCGATCGGGTGGTTCATGATCCAGGCAGGGCTGGGTTGGCTGGGAGTGCCGCTGATGGCGCTCGGCCTGGGCGTGGCCTGGCTGCTGATCTGCCCTCCGACGACCCGCGCCCTCGGCTTCGAGTGACCGCGCCGGAGCGGCGGGTGGGTCAGTAGCCGCCGGAGCGGCGGGTCAGCAGTGCGATCGTGGCCCGACCGTCGGCGGACGTGGCGGACGCCGAGGTGGTCAGCGCGGTGAGCACCTTCCAGGCGAAGGACGACTCGGCGGGCAGGGTGGCACCGCGAACGGTCGGCACGGTCACCTCGACGGTGAGCGCGTCGTCGGTGACCGCGAAGCGGCACTCCAACTCGGCGTCGCGGGTGGCGATGGCGAGCAGCATGGCGCACGCCTCGTCGACAGCGATCCGCAGATCCTCGATCTCGTCGAGCGCGAACTGCAACCGGGCCGCGAGACCTGCGGTGGCGGTGCGAAGCACGCCGAGGTAACCGCCGTCGGCAGGCACCGTGAGGTGCACCACGTCATCGTCGGTCGCTGGCTGGCCAGTCAGTTGAGTCACGCCTCATCCCCCCGGTCGGGGACTCTACCCGGTCAGTCGCCCGTACGCGTGCCGGCGGTGGTGGCATGGTCCGCCAGCTCGCGGAGCGCGGCACCGCTGAGCCGGTAGGGGAGCCACTCGCTCATCTGCTCGGCGCCGATCGCGGAGTAGAAACCGGCAGCCGGATTCCAGTCGATCATCCACCACTCCAGCCGCTGGTAGCCGCGTCGTACGCAGATGTCGGCAAGGGCGGCGAGCAGCAGGCGACCGGCTCCGGTGCCCCGGGCGGCCGGCCGGACGTAGAGGTCCTCCAGGTGGATGCCGTGCACGCCGGCCCAGGTGGAGAAGTTGAGGAACCACAGCGCGAAACCGAGCGGCTCGTCGTGCCCGTCCACCGCGACGTGACCGAAGAGCGCCGGAGCGCTGCCGAACAGCGCCGAGGTCAGCTGGTCGGTGGTGAGGTGGCACTGCTCCGGGGCGCGTTCGTACTCGGCCAACTCGTGCACCATGGCGACGACGGCCGGCACGTCCTCGGGACGCGCCGGCCGGATCGTCGGGATGACCGGAGAGGTCACGCCTTCTTGGTCTCCCAGAAGATCTTCGAGATCTCGTCGATCTTCGCGAGCAGCTTGTCGGCGGTGGCCGGGTCGAGGCTGCCCTTGACGCCACCGGCGCCGGCGAGCTTGGTGGCCTCGTTGAACAGGCTGTGCAGGTTCGGGTACTTCTCGAAGTGCGGCGGCTTGAAGTAGTCGGTCCAGAGCACCCACAGGTGGTGCTTGACCAGCTCGGCGCGCTGCTCCTTGATGATGATGGCGCGGGTGCGGAACTCCGGGTCGGTGTTCGACTGGTACTTCTCGCAGATCATTTTGACCGACTCGGCCTCGATCCGGGCCTGGGCCGGGTCGTAGACACCGCACGGCAGGTCGCAGTGAGCGCTCGCGGTGACGCGGGGCGCAAGGATGCGCGGAAGTCGCATCGGGATCCTCCATGGGAAGTTTGCGATGATCAAAGGCGACATTACTCCTGGGGATGCTCCCCGAACCGGGTGGAGGTGAAACCAGTGCCCGCCGATCACCCGGCTGAGGTGCCCCGGTTGCGGAGGCCGCTGACCGCCGTTCTGGTGACCGGCCCGTCCATGGCACCGACGCTGCGCCACGGCGACGCGGTGCTGGTCCGTCCCGGTGGCCGCCCGACCCGGGCCGGCGACGTGGTGGTGGCGGTCTTCCGGACCCGGCCCGATCTGCTGGTCGTCAAGCGTGCGGTCCGGCCGCAGGACGGCGGCTGGTGGCTGCGGGGCGACAACGACCTGATCACCGACGACTCCCGGGCGTACGGGGTGGCCGACGTGCACGGACGGGTGGTGGCCCGCTACTGGCCGCGCCCCGGACGGGTGCCTCGACGCCAGTTATGACCCTGCTCACATCCGGGGGGTGGTGCCGACACTATGCTCGGAAAGTGCCCGGGTGACCCCCCGCACCGCGTGCCACCGCTCGCCGCCCACCTCGCGGCAGGCCCGGCCGCCTCACATCTGCTCGACAGATCCTGGAGTCACCATGTCTTCGTCCACCGTGGACCCCGCTGATCCCGTCTTCCAACTGCACCGGGGCGGCAAGATGGCCGTCACCTCGACCGTGCCGCTCACCAGCCGGGAGGACCTCTCCCTGGCGTACACCCCGGGGGTGGCCCGGGTGTGCGAGGCGATCGCCGCCGACCCCGCCCTGGTGGACGGCTACACCTGGGTGTCACACACGGTCGCGGTGGTCACCGACGGCTCGGCGGTGCTCGGGTTGGGCAACATCGGCCCCCGGGCCGCGCTGCCGGTGATGGAGGGCAAGGCGGTGCTGTTCAAGCAGTTCGCCGGTGTGGACGCGGTGCCGGTGTGCCTGGACACCCAGGACGTGGACGAGATCGTCGCGGTGGTGCGGGCGCTGGCCCCCTCGTTCGGCGGGATCAACCTGGAGGACATCAGCGCGCCGCGCTGCTTCGAGATCGAGCGTCGGCTCGACGAGGCGCTGGACATCCCGGTCTTCCACGACGACCAGCACGGCACGGCGATCGTTGTGCTCGCCGCGCTGCGCAACGCCGCGACGTTGCTCGACCGCAAGCTCGGTGACCTGCGGGTGGCGGTCAGCGGCGCGGGCGCGGCGGGCGTGGCCGTGACGAAGATGCTCATCGCCGGGGGCGTCGACCCGGACCAGGTGGTGGTCTGCGACTCCAAGGGGATCATCGGCCGGCACCGCACCGAGCTGACCGGCACCAAGGCGGAGCTCGCGGAGAGCACGAACGCCGACGGCCGACAGGGCGACATCACCGAGGCGCTGCGCGACGCGGACGTGCTGGTCGGGGTCTCCGGCGGGCAGATCCCCGAGGCGGCGGTGGCCGGCATGGCACCCGGTGGCATCGTGTTCGCGCTCGCGAACCCGACCCCCGAGGTGCACCCCGAGATGGCCGCCCGACACGTCGCGGTGGTCGCCACCGGCCGCAGTGACTACCCCAACCAGATCAACAACGTGCTGGCCTTCCCCGGGGTGTTCCGCGGTGCGCTGGACGCCGGTGCCACCCGGATCACCGAGGCGATGAAGGTCGCCGCCGCCGACGCCATCGCCGGGGTGGTGGCCGAGTCGCTGACCGCCGAGGCGATCGTCCCGTCCCCGCTGGATCCGCGCGTCGCACCGGCCGTGGCCGAGGCGGTCGCCGAAGCCGCCCGCCGCGACGGCGTCGCCCGCCGATAGCCGGTACGCGTTCCCGGCCCGTGCCCAGGCACGGGCCGGGGTGCGCCGGCCCGGCCGCACGCCTTCTTGACGAGCGCTCAGCTTGTTACCGTGCCGATCATGCGTGCTGCCTTTGCCTCCCGTTTCGACGACGCCGACCCGCTCGCCGCGCTCACCGTCGGCGAGCAGCCCGAGCCGACCCCGCCGGCCGACGACTGGGTGACCGTGCAGGTGCGGGCCACCTCGCTCAACCACCACGACCTCTGGTCGCTGCGCGGGGTCGGTCTCACCGAGGCCCAGCTGCCGATGATCCTCGGCTGCGACGCGGTCGGGCTGGACCCGGAGGGCCGCCCCGTGGTCGTGTACCCGGTGGTCGTCACTCCGGGTGACCCGCGCGGGGTCTCCATCCTCTCCGAGCACTTCTCCGGAACGCTCGCCGAGCGGGTGGTCGTACCCCGGTCGAACCTGATCCCGCTGCCCCACGGCATGGCGGCGACCGACGCGGCGTGCCTGCCCACGGCCTGGCTGACCGCGTGGCGGATGCTGACCACCAAGGGCCGCGTCGCGGACGCCGACAGCGTCCTGGTCCAGGGCGCCGGCGGTGGCGTGGCCACCGCGGCCGTCGCGCTCGCCGTCGCGATGGGCAAGCGGGTGTACGCGACCAGCCGCGACGCCGTCAAGCGCGACCGGATCTCGGCCCTCGGCGCCACCGCCTTCGAGCCCGGTGCCCGGCTGCCGGAACGGGTCGACGTGGTGATCGAGACGGTCGGCGCGGCCACCTTCGACCACTCGCTGAAGTCGGCCGCGCCGATGGCCCGGATCGTGGTCTCCGGCGCGACCGCCGGGCACGAGCCCTCGGTCAACCTGCGCCGGGTCTTCGCGATGCAGTTGGAGATCCTGGGCACCTCGATGGGCACGCCCGGTGAGCTGTACGAGCTGCTGGAGTTCTGCTCCGAGAACGAGGTGCGCCCGGTGGTGGACAGCGTCGTCCCGTTCAGCCGGGTCGACGACGCCTTCGCCCGACTGCACTCCGGCGACGCCTTCGGCAAGGTCGTCATCGACCACGAGGCCTGACGCCCGCTGCTCCTGCCGCGCTGCGCTACGCCAAGATCCGCGCAACATCGGGGAAACTGCTGCATCCCGGCGTGCCGAGGCAGCAACATCCAGGATGTTGCGCGGATCTTCGGTTGGTCGACCGCCGGAGATCAGAGGTGGTCGTCGAAGGTGGCGATGTCGCCGCGCGTCGCGTCGGTGGAGATGCGCTTCTTGGCGTCCGCGTCGCCGTAGAGCGACCAGCGCAGGAACTCGACGGACGTGTCCGAGACGACCCGCAGCGTCGCGCCGTCGTTGAGCAGCGCCCGCCCGTGGTCGCCCTTGGGCAGGCTCAGCATCGCCTTCGGCCAGGGCACCTTGTCGTAGGCGGCCTTACCCGCCGCGTACTCCACCACCTCGTCCAGCTCACCGTGCACGAACAACTGCGGCGCGGCCGCACCGGCGAACGCGGTGCCCACGCCGAGCGCCGTGCCCGCGAAGACCACCCCCGAGTCCAGCCGCTCGTCCCGGCTCGCGGTGAACAGGCCGATGGTGGTCACCCCGCCCGCCGAGTGCCCGGCGGCGGCCACCCGCTCGCCGTCCAACCGGCCGCGCAACGCGTCGCCGGCCTTGCCGTCAAGCGCCAACACCTGGTCCAACGCGTACGACACGTCGGCTGGCTGGTTGAGCACGTCGAGGACGTTGTTGTCCGCGCCCCGGGAGGTGTGCGGGAACGTCGGCGCGGCCACCACGAAACCGGCCGCCGCCCAGCGGGTCAGCAGCGTGGCGTAGTCGTCCGGTCGCCCACCCAGGCCGTGACTGAACATCACCACCGGGAACCGGCCGTCCGCCGCCGTCGCGGACCGCTTGGCCGCGCCGCCGGCCTCCCCGGCCGCCGGGTACCAGAGCGTCGTCGGCAGCGCGCGGCCGTCCCGGTTCAGCTTGAGCTGGCGTACGCCGACGGCGAAGGCACGCTGCGGGGCCTTGCCGGCGGGGACCTGTGGTGTCGGTGGGGCGGCGGGCGGTGGTTCGACGGGCGCCTGCTGACTCTCGGTCTTCCGGGCGTCCGCCGAGCAGCCGACCAGACCCGCCATGAGCACGGCGCTGGCCAGCAGGGCGGGGGTGACGCGACGTGGCATGAATCCGATTGTGCCTTGCCCCGTGGACCTGCCCGGCGGACTTCGGCGCGGTGTGCCCGCCCGCTCACCCACGGTTCAGGGGGAGTGCCGCAGAGGGTCAGTGGGCTGGGCGGGACTCGTAGCGGGTCAGGGTGGGGGAGTGGGCGTCGGCGGGGAGGCGGGCAGCGGCGGCCCGGTCGCCGTAGAGGGTCCAGCGCAGGAAGTCGGTGGTGGTGGCGACGACCGGGGCGAAGCCCGGGTGGCCGGGCGTGAGGTATGCGCCGTGGTCCTGGCCGAGCAGGCTGAGGAACGCGGCCGGCCCGGGGGTACGTGCGTACGCGGCCCGGCCGACCGTCACCGGCACCACCGGGTCGGCCGTGCCGTGCACGAAGAGCACCGGGGCGGCCGGCCCGGCGAAACTGCCCGGCAACCCGCCGCCGGCGATCACGATCCCGGCGCGCAGCCGGGCCGGGTGGCCCGCAGTGAACATGCCGGAGGTGGTGAAGCCGCCCGCCGAGTGCCCGGCGGCGGCGACCGAGGCCAGGTCGAGGTGCCCGGCGAGAGGGTCGGTGCGGTTCCGGTCCAGGCTGCCCAGGTGCCGGATCAGCCGCCAGGCGTCGGCCGGCTGGTGGCGTACGTCGGCCCGGGTGACGTGCGCGGCACCCTGCCGGGTGTGCGGGTACGCGGGCGCGGCCACCACGAAACCGGCCGCCGCCCAGCGGGTGGTCAGGCCGGCGTGCAGCTCCGGCAGACTGCCCAGCCCGTGGCTGTAGACCACCACCGGGAACCGCCCGGCGGCCACCCGATCGGTCGACGCCGGGTACCAGATCGTCACCGGCAGGGGGCGCGCCGAGCGCGGATCGAGGGTGAGCGTACGCACGCCGACGGCGTACGACCCCTCGGGCGCCCGACGCGTCGGGACCGGCGTCGTGGCCCCGCCGGCCACGGCCGTGGCCGGCGCACAGCCGGCCAGCAGCGCCGTCACCAGTACGGCCGACAGCCGCCCCGCCCCCATCGTTCCACGGTAGGTGCCCGGCCGGGCGTAGCGGCCCCGCCGTCCGGCTCGGGTGCACCCGCCACCCGGTCGGGTCACCTCCGCCGGCCGGGTCCACAGCTGGGAGGCCGTGGGCCGGGGACTGTGCCGCGTGACCAGCTTCGCTAGGGTCACCGACATGCCTGAGAACTACACGGACCCCAGCGGCAACACCGAGGCGTTCCGCGCCTTCAACCAGACGCCGGAGGCTGCAGCGTCGACGGAGGCCCCGTCCCGCCTGCCGCTCATCATCGGTGCGGCAGTGGTCGTCGTGGTGCTGGTGGCACTCGTCGCCTGGCTGGCGACCGGCTGATCGGGATCGACCGACAGGCGCGCACCCTCGGGCCTCCCGGGGGTGCGCGCCTCATTCACCTCAGGCCGCGTCGACCACGTCCCGGGTCTGCCGGGCGATCTCCCGCTCCTCGTCGGTGCGGATGACGCAGACGCTCACCTCGGCGCCGTCGGGCGAGATCAACCGGTCGCCGTCGCCGTCGTTACGGGCGTTGTCGACAGTGATGCCGAGCCGGCTCAGACCGGCCAGCGCGGCGGCCCGCACCGGCGCGGCGTGCTCGCCGACCCCGGCGGTGAAGGTGATCGCGTCGACCCGGCCGAGTAGCGCGTAGTACGCACCGACGTAGCCGGTGATGCGCCGGCAGTACACGTCGAAGGCCAGCGTCGCCGCCGGGTCACCGGCCGCCCGCCGTTCGAGCACCTCGCGCATGTCGTTGACGCCGGTCAGCCCGAGCAGGCCGCTGCGGTGGTTGAGCAGGTCGTCGATGTCGTCCACGGACAGCCCGGCCTCCCGACGCAGGTGGAAGATCACGGTCGGGTCCACGTCGCCGCTGCGGGTGCCCATCACCAGCCCTTGCAGCGGTGACATGCCCATCGAGGTGGCGACGCTGCGGCCGTTCGCCACCGCGCAGGCGCTGGCCCCGTTGCCCAGGTGCAGGGTGATCGTGTTGACCTGCTCGTACGGGCGGCCCAGCAGTTCGGCCGTGCGCCGGGACACGTACGCGTGGGAGGTGCCGTGGAAGCCGTACCGGCGGATGTCGTACCGCTCGGCGGTGTCCCGGTCGATCGCGTACGTGGCGGCGGCCTCCGGCAGGGTGTGGTGGAAGGCGGTGTCGAAGACGGCGACCTGCGGCACGTCCGGCAGCGCCGCGCGGGCCACCTCGATGCCGGCCAGGTTTGCCGGGTTGTGCAGCGGGGCGAGCGGCACCAGGTCCCTGATCGCGGCCAGGACCGCATCGTCGACGAGCACCGGCGCGCTGAAGGTCCGGCCACCGTGCACCACCCGGTGCCCGACCGCCGCCAGCCCGGTCAGGTCCAGCCCGTCCAGGATCCGTCGGACCGCATCGGCGTGGTTCGCCGGGCCGCCACCGGGCTCACCGATCCGCTCGACGGTGCCGTGGTCGAGGGCCTGGTCACCGTCGTAGCGGCGCCACTTGACCGACGACGACCCGCAGTTGAGCACCAGCACCCGACTCACGACGCCTCCTCGGTGGCTGCCTGGATGGCCGTGATCGCCACCGTGTTGACGATGTCGGGCACTCCCGCGCCCCGGGACAGGTCGTTCACCGGTCGGCGCAGGCCCTGCATGACCGGGCCGACGGCGACCGCCCCGGCGGAGCGCTGCACCGCCTTGTACGTGTTGTTGCCGGTGTTCAGGTCCGGAAAGATGAAGACCGTGGCGTGGCCAGCGACCGGGCTGCCCGGCAACTTCGTCGCCGCCACCGCCGGGTCGATCGCGGCGTCGTACTGGATGGGCCCCTCGACAAGCAGGTCCGGCCGGCGCTCCCGCACCAGCGCGGTGGCCGCGGCGACCTTCTCCACATCTTCGCCGGCGCCGGAGCTGCCGGTGGAGTACGACAGCATCGCCACTCGCGGTTCGATGCCGAACCGGGCGGCGGTGTCGGCCGACGAGATCGCGATGTCGGCGAGCTGGGCCGCGTCCGGGTCGCGGTTGACCGCGCAGTCACCGTAGACCAGCACCCGGTCGGCGAGCAGCATGAAGAAGACGCTGGAGGCCACCGAGACGTCCGGCAGCGTACGGATGATCTCGAACGCCGGCCGGATGGTCGCGGCGGTGGTGTGCGTCGCGCCGGAGACCATGCCGTCGGCGCGGCCGGTGGCCACCATCAGGGTGCCGAAGTAGTTGGGCTGCGCCACGACGTCGTGCGCCAACTCGGCGGTCACGCCCCGGTGGGCGCGCAGGCGGGCGTACTCGTCGGCGAAGTCGTCACGCCACCCGCTGGTGACCGGGTCGACCACCTGCGCGTCGCCGAGGTCGATGCCCAGCTCGCGGGTCCGCCGGGCGATGTCGTCCGGTCGGCCGAGCAGCGTCAGCTCGGCCACGCCCCGGCGCAGCAGGATCTCCGCCGCCCGCAGGATCCGCTCGTCGGAGCCCTCCGGCAGGACCAGGTGCCGGGGCTTCGAGCGGGCCCGGTCGATCAGCTCGTTCTCGAACATCAGCGGGGTGACCCGTGCCGACCGGCTGACCCGCAGTCGACGGGCCAGGTCGTCGGTGTCGACGCAGCGCTCGAACGCGCCGAGCGCGGCCTCCACCTTGCGGGGGTTGGCGGTGCTGGGCCGGCCCTCGATGCGACTGGACGCGGCCACCGTGTCGTAGCTGTCGCTGCGGACGGAGAGCACCGCCAGCCCGGTGTTGAGCCCCTCCACCAGCCGCATCACCCTGGGGTCGGGCTGCTCGCCGAGGGTCAGCACCAGGCCGGCCACCGAGACCTGCCCGGCCACGTGCGCGGCGCTCGCGGCGACGAGCAGGTCGGCCCGGTCCCCAGGGGTGATCACCAGGGCGCCTTCGGTGAGGTGGCCCAGCAGGGTCGGCACGTGCGCGGCGCCGACCACGAAGTCCAGCACGTCGCGACCGAGCGCGGCGTCGTCCCCGGCAAGCAGGGTGGCGCCGAGCGCCGCCGCCACCTCGGCCACCGTCGGCGCCGACACGCTCGGCACCTCCGGGATGGCGTACGCGGGCACCGGCAGGTCGGGCAGCGTCATCGGCTCGGAGACCCGGTTGGCGATCACCGCGAGCACCGTCGCGCCCAGGTCGGCCAGATCGTGGTACGCCCCCCGCACGGCCGCCGCGACCGCTGCCGGCTCCTGCCCGAAGCCGTCCACCACCGGCACCACCACGCTGCCGAACTCGGTGGCCAGCCGGGCGTTGAAGGCCAGCTCCCGGGGGCGGGCCGGATCGCCCGGGTCGTCGAAGTCGCTGCCCACCACGACCACCGCAGGGCACTGCCGCTCCACCGCCCGGTAGCGCTCGACGATCGCGGAGATCAGCTGCTCCCGTCGACCGTCGGCGACCAACGCCGTGGCTTCGGAGTAGCTCGCCCCGGCCAGCTCGGACAGCGGCACCTCGACCCGGTACCGCTCACTGAGCAGGGCGAGGATCGGGTCCTGGCCGCTGGAGGCCACCAGTGGCCGAAAGACGCCGATCCGCCCGACCTGGCGAGACAGCAGCTCCGCCAACCCGAGGGCGATCGTCGATTTCCCTCCGCCAGACCCCACGCTGGTCAGGTAAACACTACGAGCCACAACCCCACCCCCTGCCCGATGATCAAGAAGTTTGCGTCACTTCCGGCCCCAATGGTGACCGAAAGCTCTTGATCACCGTGGGTGGAACCGGATCAGGCGTCGTCGTCGTCCGGGTCGTCCAGGCGGGCCAGGTAGGTGGCCAGACGTTCGATGGGGGTCTCGAAGTCGGGGTTGAGGTCGACGAAGTCGCGCAGGCGCTCGCCGAGCCACTCCAGGGTCACCTGCTCTTCGCCCCGGCGCTCGACCAGCTCCTCGATGCCACGGTCGGTGAAGTACATCGCGTACGTCCTCATGCTCGGCCCGGCAGACGGCCGGGCGGTGGACCGACGAGAGCCGGGGCAGGACCGTGGGAAACGGCCCTGCCCCGGCTCGCGCGGTGCGGGTCAGGTCACGGGCGGGGGAGAGCCGCCTCGATCAGCGCGTTCTGCTCGACCTCGTGGGTCTTGGCCGAGCCGACCGCCGGGGCGGCCGCGGCCGGGCGGGAGATCCGCCGCAGCCGAACGTCGGTGAGGTGCTCCAGCAGGTTGAGCGCGACGAACGACCAGGCGCCCTGGTTGGCCGGCTCCTCCTGCACCCAGGCGAAGTCCTCCGCGTTCGGGAACTGCGCCAGGGCGGCCCGGATCTCCTCCACCGGCAGCGGGTACAGCTGCTCGAGCCGGAGGATCGCGGTGTCGGTGACGCCGCGCTCCTGCCGGGCCTGGAACAGGTCGTAGTAGACCTTGCCGGAGCAGAACAGCACCCGCTTCACCGCCTCCGGTGCCGGCGCGGCCGTGTCGCGCAGCACCGGCTGGAAGGTGCCGGTGGTGAAGTCCTCCACCGACGAGACGCAGAGCTTGTGCCGCAGCAGCGACTTCGGCGTGAACACCACGAGCGGCTTGCGCTTGGGCGACAGGGCCTGGCGGCGCAGCAGGTGGAAGTAGTTCGCCGGGGTGGTCGGGATGGACACCCGCATGTTGTCCTCGGCGCACATCTGCAGGAACCGTTCCGGCCGGCCGGAGGTGTGGTCCGGGCCCTGGCCCTCGTGGCCGTGCGGCAGCAGCAGGGTGACGGCGGAGCGCTGGCCCCACTTCACCTCACCGGACGAGATGAACTCGTCGATCACCGACTGGGCGCCGTTGACGAAGTCGCCGAACTGGGCCTCCCAGGCGACCAGGGCGTTGATGTTCTCCACCGAGTAGCCGTACTCGAAGCCCATCGCCGCGTACTCACTGAGCAGTGAGTCGTGCACGAAGAACCGGGAGCGCTCGCCGTCGCCGGTGAGCGACTTCAGCGGCAGGTAGTCGTCGCCGGTGCGGGAGTCGACGACCGAGGCGTGCCGCTGGACGAAGGTGCCGCGACGCGAGTCCTGACCGGCGAGCCGGACGGTGACCCCATCGTGCAGCAGCGACCCGAAGGCGATGATCTCGCCATAGCCCCAGTCGATGTTGCCCTCGACGGACATCTTGGCCCGCCGGTCGAGCAGCTGCTGGATCCGCTTGTGCGGGGTGAAGCCCTCGGGCAGATTGATGTGCGCCTCACCGATGGCCTTGACCACCGACGCGTCGGTGGCGGTGTCGACCTGCGGCTCCGGCTCCTCCTCGCGGCGCGGCCGGTTGAGCTGGCGCGGGGCCGAGGCGGCGTCCCGGGTGGCCTTGAAGACCTTCTCCAGCTGCGCCTGGTAGTCGCGGAGCAGCTCCTCCGCGTCCTCCACGGTGATGTCGCCGCGACCGATCAGCTCCTCGGTGTAGAGCTTGCGGACCGAACGCTTCGAGTCAATGATCTTGTACATCTGAGGGTTGGACATCGACGGGTCGTCGCCCTCGTTGTGGCCACGCCGGCGGTAGCAGACCATGTCGATCACGACGTCCTTGTTGAACGTCTGCCGGTACTCGAATGCCAGCCGGGCCACCCGGACCACGGCCTCCGGGTCGTCGCCGTTCACGTGGAAGATCGGCGCCTGGATCATCCGGGCCACGTCGGTGCTGTAGAGGCTGGACCGGCTGTATTCCGGGGCGGTGGTGAAGCCGACCTGGTTGTTGACCACCACGTGCACGGTGCCGCCGGTGCGGTAACCGCGCAGCTGCGACAGGTTGAGCGTCTCGGCGACCACGCCCTGCCCGGCGAAGGCGGCGTCACCGTGCACCGCCAGCGGCAGCACGGTGTAGCCCTCCAGCTTGAGGTCGATCCGGTCCTGCTTGGCCCGGACGATGCCCTCCAGCACCGGGTCGACGGCCTCCAGGTGCGACGGGTTGGCCACCACCGACACCTTGACCGCGTGCTCGCCGTCGGGGGTGGTGAACTTGCCGTTCTGGCCCAGGTGGTACTTCACGTCGCCGGAGCCCTGCGTCGAGCGCGGGTCCAGGTGGCCCTCGAACTCCGAGAAGATCTTCTCGTACGGCTTGCCGACGATGTTGGCAAGCACGTTGAGCCGACCCCGGTGGGCCATGCCGATGACGACCTCGTCCAGCCCGTTCTCGGCGGAGGACTCCAGCACCTCACCGAGCAGCGGGATCAGCGACTCGCCGCCCTCGAGCGAGAAGCGCTTCTGGCCGACGTACTTCGTCTGCAGGAAGGTCTCGAACGCCTCGGCGGCGTTGAGCCGGTTGAGCACGTGCTTCTGCTCGTCGGCGGACGGCTTCTCGTACTTGCGCTCGATCCGTTCCTGGACCCAGCGCCGCTCCTCCGGGTCCTGGATGTGCATGTACTCGATGCCGACCCGGCGGCAGTACGAGTCGCGCAGCACACCCAGGATCTCGCGCAGCTTCATCCGCTGCCGGCCGGCGAAGCCGTTGACCGGGAACTCGCGGTCCAGGTCCCACAGGGTGAGCCCGTGTTGGAGGACGTCCAGGTCGGGGTGCTTGCGGATCTTGAATTCCAGCGGGTCGGTGTCGGCCATCAGGTGACCGCGCACCCGGTACGCGTGGATCAGTTCGTGCACGCGGGCGGTCTTGTTGATCTGACCCTCGGAGTTGACCGCCACGTCCCGCATCCAGCGCACCGGCTCGTACGGGATGCGCAGCGCGGTGAAGATCTGGTCGTAGAAGCCGTGCTCGCCCAGGATCAGCTCGTGCATCACCTTGAGGAACTCGCCGGACTGCGCGCCCTGGATGATCCGGTGGTCGTACGTGCTGGTCAGCGTGATGATCTTGCTGACCGCCAGCTCGGCGAGGGTGGCCTCGGACATCCCCTGGTAGGGGGCCGGGTACTCCATCGCACCGACGCCGATGATCGCGCTCTGCCCCTGCATGAGCCGCGGCATCGAGTGCACGGTGCCGATGCCACCCGGGTTGGTCAGCGAGATCGTGGTGCCGGAGTAGTCCTCCATGGTCAGCTCGTTGCGCCGCGCCCGACGGACCACGTCCTCGTACGCCTGCCAGAACTGCCGGAAGTCCATCTGCTCGCAGCCCTTGATGGAGGGGACCACCAGGTTGCGGGTGCCGTCCGGCTTGGCCAGGTCGATCGCGATGCCGAGGTTGACGTGCGCCGGGCGGACCACCGCCGGCTTGCCGTTGGCCTCGGCGAAGGAGTTGTTCATCTCGGGGTGCTGCACCAGCGCGCGCACCATCGCGTAGCCGACCAGGTGGGTGAAGCT
The DNA here is from genome assembly GCF_053605225.1 of Micromonospora sp. NPDC003944. Classification (NCBI taxonomy): domain Bacteria; kingdom Bacillati; phylum Actinomycetota; class Actinomycetes; order Micromonosporales; family Micromonosporaceae; genus Micromonospora; species Micromonospora sp. NPDC003944. The sequence continues at coordinate 5,283 of NZ_JBSGIV010000056.1, read as the reverse complement.
GACCTTGCCGCCCCGCCCACGGGCCAGGTGGTTGTTGATCACGATGCGGTTGTCGACGAGCAGCTTGGCCGGGACCGCGCGCACGCTCGTCGCGGTGGGCACGCTCAGCGAGGCGTCCATGTTCTGGACGATCTTCGCGGCGACGCCGCGCAACGGCGTGGTCTGTGGACCGTCGGCGGTCGGCGCGGCGGCCTTGGCGGCCGGCTTGGCCGGGGCTGCCTTCTCCGGTGCGGCCTTGGGAGTGGCCGAAGCGGCGGGCTTGGCCGGCGCCGACTGGGCGGCGGCCGGCTTGCTCGCGGTCGCCGGCTTGGCCGGGGCGCTGGGCTGGGCGACCGTGGCGGCCGCCTCCGGCTGGCCGTCCGGCTCGGGAGCGGCGGCCGGCTTGTCCGACGATTCGGTGCCGCGCGGGGTGGCCGCGCCTGGTGCCGGCTGGTAGTCGGCGAAGAAGTCGTGCCAGGCCGAATCGACGCTCGATGGGTCAGCGAGGTAACGCTGGTACATCTCCTCGACGATCCACTCATTCGGGCCGAAACCCGCCAGTGGGTTCTCCTGCGAAGTCTGCTGGGTCGACACGGCCGGTAATCGCCTCTTTCACGCGGGTTTGTGTGGCACGCGGTGTGTCCGGCGCGCCCGATTAGGAGCGCGGACCAGACGGTTCCCAGGCTACGCCGTACCGATCCCGCAGGCATTTCCGCCTCGGTCCCGTGGCCGGTTTCACAGAAGATGCCAGAAGTTCACAGACCGCTGCGTGCTCTCCCGACGCCTGCTAAGGGAACCGGGGTGGCGGCCGCACGGCCGCCACCCCGGTGCCGGTCAGGAGATGTCGCGCCGGCGCATCAGCAGGGTGCCGACCACACCGGTCACCACCGCGTACCCGATGAGCACGGCAGCGCCGGCCCAGCGGGGCGGGTTGCCCGGGATGTCCGCGCCGGTCACCATCAGCGACGAGGCCAGCGACGGCACCAGCAGTTGCAGGTTGTTGATCCAGTCACCCCAGCGCTCGGCCAGGATGCTGATCACCACGATGGCGCCGATCGAGCCACCCAGGTAGAGCAGGATGCCGGTCACCGTGGCGCCGATCTGGCTGCGGATCAGCACCCCGATGCCGACGCCGAAGACCGCCCAGAGCAGGTACGCGAGCAGGTTCAACCCGATCGCCCGCCAGGCGGCCTCGTTGTCCAGTTGGGAGCCCACCCCGACCGCGTTCAGCACCGCCGAGCCGGCGATCAGGTTGAACACGGTGGTGACCAGCCAGAACAGCAGCGCCAGCACGCCCGCCGCAACCAGCTTGGCGGTCATCACGGCGGTGCGGTGCGGGTTGGTGAGGAACGTGGTGGTGACGGTCTGGTGGAAGAACTCGCTCGTCACCACGATGATGCCGAGCAGCATCACGATCAGCAGACCGAAGAACTGCCCGGTGGTGAAGAGGTTCGACGAGAGCGCGTCCGGGTGGGCCGCCGCCGTCAGGGTGTCCATCTGGTCGGGCGGCACGTCGCCGAGGTTCCCGCTGGTCAGGGTGTCGGCCTGTAGCCAGTTGATGAGCAGGGTGAGCGCCCAGAGCGGCAGGCTGATCAGCGCGAAGATCCACCAGGTGTTGGTGGTACGGATCTTGAGTAGCTCGGATCGGACGAGGTTCATCGGATGCCCGCCTTTCCGGCCGTCAGCTCCAGGAAGACCCGTTCCAGGTCGGGCCGTTCGGTGGTCAACTCGTGCAGCTCCACCCCGGCGGTCAGGGCGGCCCGGCCGATCGTCGGGGCGTCCACCCCGGCGACGAGCAGCACGCCGTGCTCGTCGGTCTCGATGGTCGCGGACTGCGCCTTCAGCGCCGCGGTCAGCGCCTCGACCTGCGGGGTGCGTACCCGGACCCGGGCGCCCTGCGCCATCGACCCGAGCACCTGGTCGACCGGACCCTGCCGGACCAGCTGCCCGGCCGCGATGATCACCACGTCGTCGGCGAGCAGCTGCATCTCCGACAGCAGGTGGCTGGAGACCAGCACGGTGCGGCCCTCGTGGGCGAGGTTCTTGAGGAACCCGCGCATCCACCGGATGCCCTCCGGGTCCAGCCCGTTGGCCGGCTCGTCGAGGATCAGCACGCGGGGGTCACCGAGCATCGCGGCGGCGATACCGAGCCGCTGCTTCATGCCGAGCGAGTAACCCTTGAACTTGCGCTTCGCCGCCGGGCTCAGCCCGACCAGGGCCAACGCCTCGTCGGCCCGCTGCTTCGGCAGACCCGCGGCCGCGCAGATGACCCGCAGGTGGTTGATGCCGGTGCGGCCCTTGTGCGCGCTTGACGCCTCCAGCACCGCTCCGACCTGCCGCAGCGGGTCGGAGAGGTCGGCGTACCGCTGCCCGCTGATGGTGGCCGTGCCGGCGGTCGGCGTGACCAGGTTCAGCAACATGCGCAGCGTGGTGGTCTTGCCGGCGCCGTTCGGGCCGAGGAAGCCGGTCACCCGCCCCGGCGCCACGGTGAAGGACAGGTTGTTCACCGCCCGCACGCTCTTGTACTGCTTCGTCAGACCGGACACCACGATCTGACCGTCGCTGGTGGGGCTTCGCTGCCCGTCAGTCATCGTTCTCCTCCCGTGGGGGGCGTCGAGTACGCCGTGGCACAGCGTGACGGGCCGTGGCAACAAGGTCAATCAGGCGCGGTCGCTACGTTCGCCTCCGTCGCGGGGTGGAGAGGGCTCATCCCTGCGGACTACGGCCGGGACTCAACGGGCGATCCAGGTCGCCCGGGCCGCGCCGAGCAGCACACCGTCCGGGCCGTACAGGCTTGTGTGCACAAGCGCCTTGCGTCCATCGACACCCTGCAACGCCCCGGTCACCACGCACTCGTCGCCCGGCGCGGGCAGCGCGGTGACCACGGCGGCGATCCGACCCAGCAGGTACGGGCGGCCCGGCGCGAGCACCGCCCAACCGCCGGGACAGTCCAGCGCCGCCCAGACCGTGGCCGCGCTGACCTGCTCGGGTGCGCGGAACGGCGCGGCGGTCCGCCCGTCCGGCAGCCGGCCCGGAAAGATCCGCAGCCCGTCGGCCCGCTGCGGCCCGCAGACGTAACAGTCGGGGAACGGATGCTCGACCAGGCCGGGATAGCGGGCGGCGGCGGCCACCGCCGTGTCCAGGTCCACCGGGGGTACGACGGCGTCGACCACCCCGGCCGGGCGCACCTCGGCCACCAACTCGCCGGCCGGATCCCGGACCTCGCCGTCGCGCAGGGTCAGCTCGGTCTCCAGTGGTGGTGGCCGGCGCAGCGTCACCTCGACCGGCCCGCCACCGCCCGCCTCGGCGGCGAAGACCCCCGCGCTCCAGCCGCCGTTACCGGAGCCGGCGGGCCCGTTGTACTGGGATTCGATGCGCATCGTCGGCCTCCGGTGGGGCGTGCCGGCGTCGTCGCCGGGCCGTACCGCAGCCTCGCACGAGCGCGGTGAGAGCCATCTGCCGGCCGGCGTTCACCCTGCCGACACCAGTGGTCCCCGTGAACGGCAACCCGGGCCCTTACACAGATCCCATGGCCGTTCTGCATGCCGCTGGCGCACCCCTGAAGACCAGCGGATACACCCTGCTGATCGCCGACGACCCCACCCAGGTCGCGGCCGCGCAACGCCTGCGCCACGAGGTGTTCGCCACCGAGCTCGGCGCCACCCTCCTCCCCGGCGAGGTCGGGTTGGACGTGGACCCCTTCGACGCGTACTGCGACCACCTGATCGTCCGCGAGGACAGCACCGGCGAGGTGGTCGGCACGTACCGGCTGCTGCCGCCGGGGCGCACCGCCCGGCGCTACGCCGAGGACGAGTTCGACCTGAGCCCACTCGACCCGCTCCGCGGCGACCTGGTCGAGGCGGGCCGGTCCTGCGTGCACCCGGACCACCGCTCCGGTGCGGTGATCAACCTGATGTGGGCGGGCATCGTCCGCTACCTGCACCTGCGTGGCTCCCGCTGGCTCGGCGGCTGCGCGTCGGTGCCGGTGGCCGACGGTGGCCGGACGGTCGCCGAGGTGTGGACCCAGGCCCGGGCCCGGCACCTGTCGCCGCCGCCCCTGCGGGTCCGCCCGCTGCGACCCTGGTTCACCGAGGCGGCCGCCGCCGGCCCGGTCGCCACTGCCCCGACCGGGCGGGTCGCGGTTCCGCCGCTGCTGCGGGGCTACCTCCGGCTCGGCGCGTGGATCTGCGGTGAGCCGTCGTACGACAGCGACTTCGGGTGCGCGGACTTCTACGTCCTCTTCTCCCTGGACCGGATGAACCCGCGCTACCTGCGGCACTTCCTGGGCGGGGAGCAGCGGTGACCGCCGTGCCGCGCGACCTGTGGCGACCCGCCTCGGGCTGCGACGACGACTGCCTGCCGACGGCCGGCGAGGTGCCCACGGTGCCGGTGGCCCGCCGGGTGCTCCGGCTGGCTGCCGCGCTCGGCATGCTGCTGGCCGGGATCGGAGTGGTGCTGCTGCTGCCCGTGCTCCCCACCCGGGAACGGCAGGCGCTCGTCAGTGGGTGGGCGCGGGCCACCGCGCGCGCCTTCGGCGTCCGCCTCGTGGTGCGGGGTCGGCTACCCCGGCGGCGGGCGCTGCTGGTCGCCAACCACGTCTCCTGGCTGGACATCCTCGCGGTGCTTGCGGTCGCGCCGACCCGGATGGTGGCGAAGAAGGAGATTCGCTCCTGGCCGGTGGTCGGTCTGCTGGCCGCGGCGGCGGGCACGGTCTTCGTGGACCGCTCTCGGCCGCTGGCGCTGCCGAGGACCGTCGACCGGGTCGCCGACGCGCTGCGCGCCGGGCGGTCGGTGACGGTCTTTCCCGAGGGTACGACGTGGTGCGCCGGGGACGGTGCCACCGACTGCCGCCCGGGTGGGGGTTTCCGGCCCGCGACGTTCCAGGCGGCCATCGACGCGGGCAGCCCGGTGGTGCCGCTGCGGCTCACCTATCGCTGCGAGGCCACCGGGTCCACCACCACGGCAGCCGCGTTCCTCGGCGCCGACACCCTGCTGCGCTCGGTGGCGCGGGTGGTCACGGCGCGGGACCTGGTGGTCTCGGTGACGATCGCCGGGGCGCTGCACCCGGCCCGTGACGCCGACCGGCGGTTGCTGGCCCGGGCCGCCGAGTCGGCCGTACACCTGTTGCCCGCGGGTGCCGCGGCGCGGGCCCGGCTGCGGCCGGTGCCGACGGTGACCCCCGCCGTTGCGCTGCCGATGCCGGTCACCGACCAGGAGCTGGACCTGGCAGCCTGAGCGGCAGCACGCCGCGCCCGGCCTCCGCGCCCCGCGCCCGGCCGCCGCGCCCCGCGCCCGGCCGCCGCG